>JBBRHK010000249.1:0-4859 GCA_038222815.1 Chitinophagales bacterium | reverse complement strand
GGCTACGATACCATAGCCGCCTACGTCTGTAAATAATGAATTAGGAGCGAATGGCGTAATGAAATCAATTATTTTTTGAGCTGTTTTTTCCTCCATTCCACTGAGTTCTGGATAGCTGTGTAATTCTTTTCTAAGTAGTGTGAGGTCATCAAACATTAAGTAGCATTTGGGTAAGTATCAATATTTATTTTAGCGTATTAATCTGGATGCACATATCTCATCTCTAAATACTTATTAGTGAATCCAAGTTTCTCGTATAAAAATTTAGCTGGATTATTTGGTTCTACATGCAGCGCAATACCACCTTGAGTTTCCTTCATTACTTCTTGCATCAATTGTTTTCCTATTCCTTTACCTCTGTACTGTCTATCTACCGCTATATATACTAGGATATTGGAGGGTATGTAACCATCCATATTGGTTTCATTGATAATCACCACGCCTGCGAGATTTTCTTCAATTATACACAATTGTATAAAGCCGCCTCTATTTCTATCAAGCGCATAATCTATACATTTTAAGATGTCTTCCTTCTTATCTCCAAATTCTTCTAAATGCAAAACCAAAAAATTGGCGATATCATCTACGGTAAATGAAGTATTATTTTCACTGTGATTTATTTGTACTAGAGTCATATTTCTATTTTATAAATTTTTATCAGACAATTATTAGTTACATAACATAAATAATTATACTTAATATAAGATTTTATAGTTGGTTTACAAAATCTATATTTCTGGTAATTATTGTAAGAAAGAAATAAGATGAATCTTCTATAATTGTTTCTAAGTATCCTTCAAGAGAAAGAAAAGATTCTATTAGTTTTCTTTAGGATTGTTATTGGAGTACTATTATTGGAGGGAATCCAGAACTCTGAAAAAAAATCAGAAATAATTAAAGCAGACACCTACCAAGAGTTAGCGCTGTAATCCAAATTCTTTTAATAATTCTTTCAAGCAAATCAAATAAAATCTATTTCTAAAACTTGAAATTCCACGTTACGCTTGGTATAATAGGGAAGATGGAAACTTGCTTAGCCTGCACTTGTAGCGTTCCGTTTAAAGCACTACCAGATTGATCAAAATAAATAAAATAAGGGTTTTGTCTGCTGTAGGTATTATATACGCCAAAGACCCATTCTGATTTTATTTTTTTCTTGGCACTATTTCTCGGCGTTAATGTGGCACTAAGGTCTAGCCTGTGATATGCAGGCAGTCTGTACTGATTGATGTCGCTGTATTGTTGAGAAACTACACCTTCTGTAATATAAAATCTTTCTGGCAGGGTAGCTGCATTACCGGTTGCATATACAAAGGCCGCAGATAATTTCCACTTTGGCGAAAGTTCGTATAATGTGACTACACTAAGGTCGTGGCGCCTATCATATTTTGCAGGGTATTTTCTGCCTTGGTTAAGTTCTGCAAATTTTCTCCAAGTATAACTTAGTGTGTAACCAATCCATCCTGTAAATCTTCCTTTTACTTTGTTTACAAATAGTTCAGTTCCGTAGCTCCATCCTTTACCAAAAACGAAATCTTCCTCCGTATCCTTTAATGAGTTTGGTGTGTAACCTTCTCTGTATTCAATTTGGTTTTGCATACTCTTGTAATAAACCTCTACAGAAGTTTCCCAAGTTTTATTCTCAAAATTTTTGAAAAGTCCAGCAGCATACATCCAACTTTTTTGTGGTTGCACTCTTAACGTACTAGGCACCCAAATATCTGTAGGAAGGGTAGTGCCTGCATTACTTACTAGGTGTATGTATTGAATATTCCTAGTTACACTCCATTTTAAGGAAGTAGCATCATTTACGGAATAACGCATAGACACTCTAGGTTCTGGTCCACCATAATTTTTTATAAGTTTTCCCTTGCCAAAGACTGTACTATCCGTTCTGTTACCATTATCATCTTCTTCGTATATCTTGTATGGGCCTACCGTACCAAAGTCGCTATAGCGAAGCCCAAAGTTTATCATAAACTTATCGGATACTTCCCAATCGTCTTGAATGTATAGGGCTGTTTCAACCCCATATTTTATCTGAGCATTGTTTGGATTAAACACTATGCTATCTTGCTTTCCACTCACAATTGATGGAGTGAAACGGTGATAGGTAAATTGTCCTCCAAATTTTACTTTGTGCTTTGGTGATACATAATAATCATAATCTTGTTGCAGACTATAATCTCTAATACCAGAAGCTAATTGTACTTGAAAATTATCCTGCCTTCCATTAAAGGTAAAGTTATATCTGTTAGATAAGGCGGTGGTATTTACAAAAAGTTTCTTGTTGAATACGTGATTCCATCGTATAGTCCCTGTGGCATTTCCCCAAGGAATATTTACATTCAATCCTTGTCTATTATTCTTGAAATCGAAAACATCTTTACCAAAATAGCCACTTACAAAAACTCTGTCTTTATTGGAAAATATATAATTGACTTTAGCATTTACATCATAAAAATAATAGCCGGAGCCATCAAACTGACTTCCTCTTTTTACAAATGGTTTTGTCAAAGCATCGATGTAAGTACGTCTGCCACTGAGTATAAAGCTTGATTTGTTTTTCTTTAATGGCCCTTGAATAGAAAGTCTAGAAGCAATAAGACCAATGCCACCTTCTACCTGCATTTCTTTATTGTTACCGTCCTTCATCGTCACATCTATAACGCTACTCAGCCTGCTTCCATATTGTGCTGGCATTCCTCCTTTGATAAGTGTAACATCCTTGATGGCATCAGAATTGAAAATGGAAAAGAAGCCAAACAAATGACCACTATTATATACCACTGCACCATCTAATAAT
Source organism: Chitinophagales bacterium (assembly GCA_038222815.1). Taxonomy (GTDB): domain Bacteria; phylum Bacteroidota; class Bacteroidia; order Chitinophagales; family Chitinophagaceae; genus Ferruginibacter. Next base: position 2,053 of record JBBRHK010000249.1, on the reverse strand, counting down.
ATAAGATTTTGATCTGCACCTCCACCTCGTACATATAACCCTGCGCTACCTTCTCCTGCATTGCGGATGCCAGGGAGCAATTGTAAGGTTTTAAGAATGTCAACCTCCCCAAGAAGTGAAGGGACTTTTTTTATTTGTTCTATAGGTAAAGAGATTTTTCCTAGCTGTGCTGTCTTTACGTTGTTTTCTCTTTTTGTTGCGGTCACTATCACCTCTTCTGACAACTGCACAGCAGGCGTTAGACTAATCGGTAAAACTGTGTCCTTAATTAGTTTCAGTTCAATAATAGTAGCTGAGTAGCCTAAATGACTTGCAATCAATGTGTAATTTCCTTCTGCTAATGTAAGGGAATAGAAGCCGTAAGCATTCGTAGTAATACCTCTTGGATTACCAAGCAGCGTAATATTAGTATTTAATACACTTTCGCCCGTTTTTGCATCTTTTACATAACCACTTATGGTGTATTTATTCTGCCCAAAAGAAACATAACCTAATAAAAGAAAACTAAAAAATAAAACGACTTGCTTCAACATTAAAAAAATTATTTACCAGCCATAACAGAATCTTTTACTTCACCACAATTAAGCATTGTAGCTTTGTATTTTGGATGATTATCTCCTAAATATGGATTTACTATTTCGTAAGTTTTACTCAACCACACTGCACTCGCATCATCAAATGCCATTGGGCATTCTTGCAGATATACTTTATCCCCTTCATAATTTATCGTTTTGAAGAAAGCTGGATACATCATTTGAGTCACTACGTTAAAATCTTTACGCATTTCTGTGATATTTGTCTGCGATAAAAGACTTGTTACATTTGCTTTTATATCTGCTACACTTGCCTTTGCAGTTGCAGAAATAGCCGCCTTATCCTTATCCAACTCTTCCATAGGAATTGAATCAAGTTTAGCAACAAAACTGGTAGCAAATTGTTTTACCGTGGCAGCATCTGCGTGAACAAATGCATCTTTCATTTTAAAATAGTCTGCCATTGCATTATCTATACTAGCGTTAAAAGCATCAGAATGGGTCTTTACTACCATTGCCTCTTGTTTTGGATTATCTATAGCTACTTCTTTTTTCTTAAAGAATTTTATATAGGCAAAAGCTCCAAGTGAAATTAGTAATAAGATTAACAGTATTTTTTTCATCGTTTTTATTTGAAATGAGTTACAAAATTACAAAAACAATAATTGTTAGTGATTAATGTTTAATGATGAATGTCTTAATAAGCAAGTACTTCGAAGCTAAAAAATATTTAATGTAAATATTAGTAATCCAGAATGGATGAAATTATTATAGAACATTATTTTATTTATTAATATCATCCCTGAAAGGGTGACATAATATCTCAGAAGCTCATCTTTTATTTTCAGGATTGGAAATGGTTATTAATACTGGCTTTTTATTTTTAAATGCGTTTACCAAATCTTCTTTATGGTTAGAGATGAATAGAATATGATTTAAAAGGGTTTTAAAAACGGTCAACGTTATTTAGGCATTATCAAACTCACCTCTTACAATTCCCGATTATTATCGGCACTCACAACTGCTCTCTCATTTTCCGCACTTCATTTTCATCTACCATTTCTAACTCTTTTTGTGGTTGCAGAGCAGAACTATGTATTTCTTTGGCGCCGGTAAATTGTAGGATATCGATAATGTTATGAGAGCGGATTCCGCTGCCTGGCATAATGATGATTCTGTCTTTTGCGGTTTCTACACATTTTTTTATAAAGTCTTTTCCCTCGGGAGCTGTAGGTTGCTGTCCTGATGTAAGAATTCGTTTGCAACCAGCTTCTATAATATCCTCTAAAGCTGTTAAAGGATTTTTTACTCTGTCAAAAGCACGGTGAAAGGTTACTTCCATTCCGTGCGCTAGCTGCATAAATTGTTCTATTGTTTCAATATCTAAGCTGTCATCTGCGTTAAGCATTCCGAAAACAATGCCTTTGCATCCTAGCTCTTGGCAGATTTTTATATCAGCTGCCATCAATTCTTTTTCTACATTGCTATATACAAAATTGCCGCCACGGCAGCGTATCATA
>JBBRHK010000248.1:0-4895 GCA_038222815.1 Chitinophagales bacterium | reverse complement strand
CGGCATTTTCATATTTCGAGTCATCCAAAATATAATCAAACCCTTGTTCTAGATTACTGAGTTGGCTTTCATTTACATTCAACAAAACCGTACCGCAAAACCTTTGTAACATTTTATATAAATGATATCGCTGTTCCTCTTCATAATATTTGATGGTACTCTTATCCATCTTCATACGCTCACTCCTACCAGCACACATTACCAATCCTAAAAGATTTTCATTTTTCATAAATGATCAATTATTTCTGCTTCTTGTAGACTATACTTTTCTATCGCCTTCTGTAAAAGACTGTCTCTGATAACTAATATCAGTTTTATTTCTACATGTCGTTTGCAGTAGCCAATCAATTCACAGATGGCTGGTTCAAATCCAATATTTTGCTCCACTTCCAATTTTCCTACTTCGTCTATAATGATCCATTCTTTATTAAGGGAAGATTTAATAATTGTTTTTCCTTTTTCAAAAGCTTCTTGAAGAAAACAAAACCTGCCTACTTTTAAAACGGGTGATTGTTCACTTTCATCAGTTTCAAAAGGATAAAAAATATCATCAGCTATGTCATACAGCATTCTTCTTCCATCTACATCTGGAGTAAGAAAACCAGCAATAGAATCTTGCAATTTAATAAATGCCTGCAGTTCGCTCGTCTTACCAGACCGTACCGTTCTACTAAGTATTCTTATGTTGTACGTTTTCTGCATACAGCGTGATGATGACTACATTGATTATAAATGCATTTAATCTTTTAAGATACGAATTTTCCTTTACCGCCATTTTATATGCAACAACAAAGTACTTTCTTACCTGCGGCAAGAATTCTATCATCTGCTTCGCTGCAAAAATATCTTTAGACTTTCTTTTTGCTAACCAACGTTGTGCCAACCATCTGCTTAATGGAACAAATACAAAGTAGAGTAGGAAGATTATTAGTACTGTTCGCCCAAGCAACCACCAAGCCTTACTAGGGAAATACACACTAAATGCTACAACTGTACTTGCCAAAACAACTATGGATAAAAACAGCTTCAGTGATAAAGCAGTTTTCTTTTTTATGGGTAATTCCAATGTTGAATCAATAGAAGATTCTAGTTGATATTGTTCTAATATTTGATTGCTTCTTTTGTTGATAATAGCCGGTAGCGCTGAAGCAAATTTTCCGACAAAAAATCCCCAACACGCAAATAGCAAAATGTAAACAGTAATAATCCAATAAGAATAGTCAACACTAATATTTAGAGATAATTCTTTACTCAGGTGTTCGAAAAACTGATTGATTGCCTCCCAGAATTCTGTACCGAAAACAATCGTTAATAATAGAAGCTTTTGTAAAGCCGACTCCATCATACTCACTATCCCCAATAATATGGCAGCTAATTTTATAAATCTGATACTGCTGAATAATGCTGCTGCTAGCAGCCCTTGAAATCCTACAGCAAGATAAGCCGCAGGAGAGGATTGCGGACTCACTAGCAACTTTACAATTAAAACTAAAAGCGTCGCCCTTATAATTTCAGTGAACTTATGATTAGCGTGATAGGCAATTAGGGTAAGTAGAATAACTGCATTAGCACCGAGCAGTAGACCAGTCAATGGAATTTTAAAAGCAAACATAATCCCTCCAATGCCAGACTCACTAAATGCCCAAAGCGCTGTAAGCCGATATATGATATCGTTATGTTGCTGATCCGCTTTGTAAATATCTGACATTGATTAAAGGTAAAGCTTCTGCAAAATCGAAAATAGATCCGTTAAATTCCCTCACTAAGAATTTAGAGATTAGGAGAACAAATACTCCACATCTGCCTTCGTCAAAGATTTTACAAAACCACTTTCATCAGATATTAATTCCTTAGCCAATACCTTTTTCTTCTCTTGCAGCTGCAATATTTTATCCTCAATCGTGTCTACACAAATCATACGATAAGCAAAGATATTTTTCGTTTGTCCTATTCTATGTGTTCTATCTATGGCTTGTTGCTCTACAGCTGGGTTCCACCAAGGATCTACAATATATACATAATCTGCTGCAGTAAGGTTGAGACCTACACCACCGGCTTTTAGGGAAATAAGAAATACTCTTGTCTCTTCATTATTTTGGAAATTCTGAATGGCTTTTTCTCTGTCGATACTACTCGTACTTCCATCAAAATATACATAAGGTATTTTCTCTGCTTCTAGTTTTGCTCTTATCAAGGCAAGCATTCCTAAGAATTGAGAGAATACCAGTGCTTTATGTTCACCAATGTTTTCTGTAATTTCTCTAGTAATCTCATCTAGCTTGATGCTATGATTTGGATATTGTTCATCTTCATTCAATATTGCCGGACTATCACAAATCTGACGCAACTTCATCAATCCTTGAAGAATGGTAAATTGCGATTTATCAATTCCCTGCTCATCAATAGCGCCCATAATTTTATTGCGATACGTATTTCTAAAAGCATCGTAAATCCTACGTTGCTCTTTCTCCATTTCACAAAATAAAATGGTTTCTGTTTTTTCTGGAAGGTCTTTTGCTACTTGTTCTTTTGTTCTTCTAAGGATAAATGGCATCAATAACCTGCGTAGATGTTGCTTATTTTCTAGCTCCCCAAACTTATCAATAGGAGTAGCAAATTCATTTCTGAAAAATTCTACACTGCCCAATAGTCCTGGGTTTAAGAAATTCATCTGCGCAAAAATATCGAAGGTGTTATTTTGTAATGGCGTACCACTCATACACAACTTATTTTTTGCATTGAGTAGTGTTGCAGCCTTGGTTACTTTACTAGAAGGGTTTTTTATAGCCTGACTTTCATCGAGTACTACATAATCAAAATTAATTTTAAGTAGTAATTGTATATCGCTTCTTAGTGTACCATAAGTTGTGATGATAATATTTGCCGAAGTTAATTCTTCCACCTTGCGAGCCCTTGCACTGCCGTGATGAATATGGTGTGTAAGGGAAGGAGTAAATTTTTCTACCTCATTTCTCCAATTATAGATAAGTGTAGTAGGGCATACCACTAAGGCAGTAAGCTCTCCATTCATATTGTTATAATTACTCAGCATAGTAAGTGCCTGTAAAGTTTTACCAAGACCCATATCATCAGCCAAGATGCCGCCCCAGCCCACTTCTCCGAGATAATGGAGCCATTGGAAACCTGAAACCTGATATGGCCTTAGAATCTCTGCAACATTAGCAGGCGGCTCTATTAATGGAATCGTTTTAAATTCCCTTAGTCGTTCGTATTTTTCATCTAAGGCAAAACTAAGCTCCTCTTCATTTCTATTTTCGTACAACTCATCTATCACACTCATATGATATTTGCTGAGACGCAATCCTGTGCTCTTACTATCACCTACTTTAAAAAGTAAGGAATATTTTTTAAGCCATTCATCTGGTAAGATGCCAAGTGAACCATCGCTTAATTGTACAAATGACTGCTTGCTGAGCAATGATTTTTTAATATCTCCAATCGTAACTTTTAGCTCACCAAACTTTACTTGTACAGAGGCATCAAACCAATCTACGCCACTACTTAAATGAATATGTGTGGTAGGTTTTGCAGTATTAAATCTAAAATTCTTTAAAGCTTCAAAACCATATACTGGTACTTTGTCTTCCTTCATTGCATCTACAAAAAGGAAAAACCAATTATTTTTAAGCACCTCTGCACCCTTCAAAATAAGGCTTCCCGTCTCTTCTTGTACGATAAAAGAAGAATGTAAGTTTTGAATTTTTCTTACAAAGGCTGCTTCAAATTCTTTATCCCTTTTTATTAGTAAGACACTGTCCTTTGCAGGAATCATTAGCTGATCAGTGTCTGTTGGTTTTGTTTCGTATCCTTTGTATAAATAAATAGGTTGGAATAATAAGTAATCGCCTTTCTCAGAAAGTTTTACTTGTACATTAGGAATGCCAGCTTTTACTTCCTTCAAAATCTCCTTACCAAAATCAACGTGATATTCCTTAGATAATGGAATTATTTTTTTGTGCAAATAGCTTTCCCACTCTTCCGTCTTCACAATTCTGCTGTCATTATCTAGCAGCTCATCTACTAGAATTGTATCTGCTGGCTTGCCCCAAATATGAAGCGCATCTTGCTGCATATATAAAAATGTGCTAGGCAACTCATTGTTGTCTATTGCTTCATAATCATCATCTATTTTCACTTTGGCAGCCACGGCAAAGCCATTATTATCCTTATTTACCGTAAATACAGGAGATATTTTTATTTCGCTAAGATGGGTTGGTTTTAAATTAGCTTGTGCAAATTTTTTGCCCTTTGGCAGTACAAATATCAAATCGTTGCTATGCTGCTCATCAAAAATAGTGGTGAGCTTAGGGTGCATATAATCTGCAATCAAAGTCTTAGTTTCTAATGGAATAGTCTTACTCTTTTTGCCATTTTCGTCAATTCCTGCAAATGGTGCATTACGCTCTACAAAGCGATTGATTTCTGATTCTTGTACCTTTCTAATTTGCAAAAACAAATTGGCATCGGCTTCATCATAGTTAGCAGTTTCTACAAACTTTTGAAGGTCTAATGTTTTAGTTTTTCCTGTAAAGTTTCTGCCAGACTTATCTACCGCACCTTCTATAGCATCAATTTTAAAAAAAGGATATTCCTTATGGTTGTAATTAAAGACCAATCCTAGTCTAAGTTTTGCTTCTTCCTCTACTACACTAGCCTTACTTAAAGTCTTTTTAGCTTGCACTAGTGGCTCAAATGCACGCTTATCTTGAATCGCAGTTACCGTTCTTTCTCCTATCACTGTAGATGCTACAACTCTTTTTATACTAGTGTCTAACACTTGTAAAAAAGGCTTTCCATCTTTATATACAAATTCAAATTTATCAGTGAGGTCATCATCAAGGCTGTACCCGTAGATATTTAAAAGCTTGTTTTTT
>JBBRHK010000247.1:0-4896 GCA_038222815.1 Chitinophagales bacterium | reverse complement strand
GTAAGCTTTGCCATTACTGCTTATGACAGATATACTGGCTCTACTAATCAGAATGGAATTTTCCAGGCAGAGCAATTTGTAGACGGGATACCTACTTCTGGTTTTCAATTGCATAATATAGGTTATGATGAAACTCGTTACATCAATGCGAATATTGATTATACCACAAGAGCCAATGGCGGTTCTTGGTTACAGCATTTGAGTAAACTGCCGGGCTATAATACAGGCGTATATGTAACAGATTCAACGAATGGTGTAGTGAGTTTAGAAATAGGAATAAAGAAAAAAATTACTATCAAAGTTGGAGATACAAATGACAACACATCCATCTTAGAATTTGATGTAGTGATGAATAATATTGTAGAGAAGAATGATAATGATGAGACGGATAAGGCTACTTCTTTTCATCCCGGTTATATCAATGTGTTTGATAATAATAAAGTAAAATTCTTTTTACCAGAAGGAGCTATTTACGATTCTTTCAATTTGAAGTATAAAGAAATACCATCTGCTGTAGGATCTCCAATTTTTCAAATAAATACTGCCATAGTGCCTTTACAAGAATACGTGCGGTTTAATATCAGAGGAGATTTTTCTCTTGCCGATACGGGAAAAATTGTGATGAAGCGCAGTTATGGAAGTAAAATAGATTATGACAGAGCAACTTATAACGATGGCTGGTACAGCGCAAAATTTAGAGAGTTTGGAAATTATCAATTGCTGAAAGATGATGTGCCGCCTGTTGTTACGCCTATCGGATTTGTAAATGGAATGAATGCAAGCAAACTAAGCAGTATTACATTTACCGTAAAAGATAATAGCGAAGATTTGAAAAGCTTCAATGCATATCTAGATGGAGAATGGATAAAATTTAGTTATGATAAAACAAAGTATTACCGATATAAATTTGATGAGCGTTGTAGTCCGGGCAGCCACGAGTTAAAAATTGTAGCGGTGGATTTAGTTGGGAATGTAACGGAGAAAAATTATACGTTTACGAGATAATAGACGTTAGCGGTAGAAATAAAGAAATCTAAATGCTTTAATAGGTATGATTTATGAAATAAAAATAATAGAGCCAAAGGCATTAAAACTTTTGGAAGTTTTAGCAGAAATGAAATTAATTTCGATTTCAAAAGCTTCGGATGATGCCTTTTTAAATGTGATAAAAAGGCTTCGAAAGAAAGCCGCAAAAAATACTCCTAGTTTTGAGGAAATTACTAAAGAGGTAGAATTTGTACGAAGTAAAAAATATATAGAAAGAACAAAAAACTAATTGAACGACTAAAAGAAAGAAATTATGACAACTCTTGACAAAGGCGACAAAGCCCCAAATTTCAACATCAAAGACCAAGACGGTAAAGCTGTTAAGCTAGTAGATTTTAAAGGACAGAAACTATTCATTTATTTTTATCCTGCAGATATGACGCCTACTTGCACGGTGCAGTCTTGTAACCTCAGAGATGGATTTACAGCGTTAAAAAAGAAGGGCGTTGCAGTAATTGGTGTAAGTCCAGATGATGCAGCCTCCCACCAAAAGTTTATAGCCAAGCACGACTTACCTTTCTCCTTATTGGCAGATACTAATATGAAGATGATTGAAGACTATGGCGTATGGGGAGAGAAGAATATGTACGGCAAGAAATATATGGGCTTAATTCGTACAAGCTTTTTAATAGATGAAGAAGGTAAAATAATGAGGGTATTTAAAAAGCCAAAATCTAAAGAACATACGGCCGAAGTTTTAAAAGAGCTAGAAGCTTAATGCACACTGGAGATTTAAAATATAAAATCAAAGAAGATAGTTTTTGGGCAAAGCTGGCAGCCTATAAGTTAGGCGCCAGTAATGTAGCCTTCGTTTTAGGAAGTACTATTCACTTGTATAAGGTTTCTAAGGAGCATTTTTTAAAAGATGAATCTTGGCTGCGCCACGAACTCTGTCACATAAGACAATTTAGGGAACACGGTTTCTTCACTTTTATTTTTAAATACCTGCGAGAGAGTATCAAGAATGGATACTACAATAATAAGTACGAAATAGAAGCAAGGGCTGCTGAAAATTTAATAAGCTAGGAAATAGTAAAAGCTTATTTGCTCGGCCAAAGCTCTTCCACCTTCTTAACTCTGTAATCAAAAATACCTTCTAGCTCTTTTTTTACAAAAATGCTGTGGGCGATATCTCCGAAAATCCAGAATGGTAATTTATAATGAACAATATCTGTCATTGCCACACCTTGAGCATTTTCTTCAAAATGATGCTGATGGTGCCAGAGTGAGTAAGGACCAAATCTTTGCTCATCAATAAAGTATTTTTTATCTACCACTTGGGTAATTTCTGTCATCCAATATAAAGGAATACCTAGCACAGGTTTTACGGTATATTCTATTATTTGTCCAGCATACATTTTACTGCCATGATGCTTCGATACAATCTGGAAGCCCATTTTCTCAGGCGTTATTTTCTGCAAATTAGCAGGGCTGCTAAAAAAATTCCAGGCTTCATCAAGGCTTATGGGAAGTTGTTGTGTGGTTTTTAAAGAATATACTTTACTCATTGACTTAGTTTTTTGGATAACAATTATTGAACCTTAAAGTTGTGTTTTCAGTAATTTACAATTTGGAAATACCTTCTGAAACACAATTCGAAAGAGCAAAATGAATGCAATATATTTGTAACACTCAATACTTCAAATCTACCAAAATTTATACTCATCAATGAAATAGCCATTATTACTCTCCAAATAAATCTAGTTGATTATAGAGGCGTATTCCATCTGACAAATAAAAATAAGAAAAATAAACATGAAAAAAATTGCTTTAGTAACGGGCATTACTGGTCAGGACGGTACCTACTTAGCAGAACTTTTACTCAGTAAGGGCTACGAAGTACACGGTATAAAAAGAAGGTCGTCTTCCATCAATACTCAAAGGATTGACCACTTGTACCAAGATCCTCACGAAGAAAATATTAAGCTAAAGTTACATTATGGTGACTTGGCAGATTCTACCAATATTATAAGAATCATACAGGATGTACAGCCAGATGAAATATACAATCTCGGCGCAATGAGCCATGTGCAAGTAAGTTTTGAAGAACCAGAATATTCTGCAGATGTAGATGGGATAGGTACTTTAAGACTGTTAGAAGCCATTCGTATTTTGAAGCTAGAGAATAAAACGAAAATTTATCAGGCATCTACCAGTGAATTATACGGATTAGTGCAAGAAGTGCCGCAAAGCGAAACGACGCCTTTTTATCCTCGGTCACCTTATGCCGTAGCAAAATTATATGCCTATTGGATTACCGTAAATTATAGAGAAGCCTATGGGATGTATGCGTGCAATGGAATTTTATTTAACCATGAAAGTCCGCTCAGAGGAGAAACTTTCGTAACCAGAAAAATCACAAGAGCGGTTGCAAAAATTGCTTTAGGCTTGCAACAAAAATTCTGGATGGGTAATATTAATTCTAAGAGAGATTGGGGGCACGCAAAGGATTATGTAGAGGGTATGTATTTAATGTTACAGCAAGAAAAGCCAGAAGATTTTGTACTCGCCACTGGCGTAACTACGGAGATTAGAGAATTTATTAGAATGGCATTTGTAGAGGCAGGAATTGAGGTGGAATTTAAAGGTGAAGGACTCGAAGAAAAAGCATTTGTAAAATCTGTGTCGGGCAATGTAAAGGCTATTGTAGGACAAGAGGTATTAGCAATAGATCCAAAATATTTTAGACCAACAGAAGTAGAGTTGCTCCTAGGGGACGCAACTAAAGCTAGAAAAAAACTGGGTTGGGAACCTAAATACACCGTGCAGTCGCTCTGCAAAGAAATGGTTCTAGCAGATTTAGAATTATTTGGCAGAGAAAATCTTTTGAGAGAAGCGGGATACGATATTAGAAATGAATTTGAATAAATGATGCAAAAAGACGCAAAAATATATCTAGCTGGGCATAGAGGAATGGTGGGCTCGGCCATTTACAGATTATTACAGCAAGAAGGGTACAACAATATTGTAGTAAAAACATCATCTGAACTTGATCTTAGAAATCAGGCAGCAGTGAATGATTTTTTCGCAACGGAAAAGCCCAACTACGTTTTTCTTGCAGCAGCAAAAGTAGGCGGCATATTAGCAAACAATGAATTTCGTGCAGATTTTTTGTATGATAATATTATCCTTCAAAGCAATGTGATACACGCTGCTTATAAAAATGATGTGACCAAACTATTATTTCTTGGCAGCAGTTGCATTTATCCAAAACTAGCAGAACAACCCTTACAAGAATCTTCCTTACTCACAGGACTTTTAGAACCTACGAATGAGCCATACGCCATTGCAAAAATTGCAGGTATTAAAATGTGTGAAGCCTATCGTGATCAATATGGCTGCAACTTTATAAGTGCGATGCCTACTAACTTGTATGGCCCTAACGATAATTATGAATTAAAAAGCAGCCACGTATTGCCAGCACTTATCAGAAAATTTTTTGAGGCAAAAAGAGATGCTCAGCCCACTGTAACCTTGTGGGGCAGCGGTGCGCCCAAGAGAGAATTTTTGCATGTAGATGACTTGGCTGCAGCTTGCCTTTTATTAATGACTTCCTACAACGAGAAACAATTTGTAAATGTAGGAACAGGAGAAGATTTAACCATTGCTGAGCTAGCGAATATTATTAAAGATGTTAGCGGCTTCGAAGGCGAGCTATCATTTGATACCAGCAAGCCAGATGGCACTATGCGTAAAGTAATGGATGTATCAAAAATAAAAGCTTTGGGCTGGCAACCTACTATTTCATTGCAAGACGGCATCAAAAATGTGTATCAGGCTTTTAGCGGTTCTGCAACGGTTTAGTGCATAAAACTTCAGGTTAAAAAATGTAAATTTGCCATCCTAAAA
>JBBRHK010000246.1:0-4900 GCA_038222815.1 Chitinophagales bacterium | reverse complement strand
CCCTTCACCATATATAATAACAAAAAAACTAGACCTATTAAGAAACAGAGATAACTTAAAAAATAAAAAGAGCTTCGAGAACCACTGTTTAGCTTCGTTATCTGAAAAAGCTCTTTATTGTTAGTAGCCTTAACGATTATCCCATTTGCTTTCCCTGTGGATATATCAAAATTATTTGCCCAACTCTTTTGCCCAATAGAAAACTCATTCTTTAAATAAGTATTGGTTACAAAGTAGTTCCATTTGATAGGAAGAAGGGCGACGATTATTTTATCAGTAAATACTTTTTTAAAAAATACGTAGTGCCCATTTGCAAGGTTTGCATATCCAATTGAATCTTTACTTACAATAACAGAATCAGTAGGAAGAGTGGCGCTCGATGACCAGTCTGTAAGCGCTAATCTTGGTGTCGAAATATTCTTGTATTGAAACAAAAAATATTTTTTTTCTTTGGCAATAGATAAAAATTTTTCTTTGTCAACGGCATTTTTAACAGTTTCGAATTTAGAAATACCTAATACGGTAGCAACAAAATTTTGATTATTTTTTTCAATATAATTGCCAATATCAACTGCAACGCTTTCTGCTGAGGCCGACGCAAGATTGAACTTTACTATTACACTACCCAAAGTCAACGCAATTAGGGCAATCGTCAGATATGTCCATCTTTTCTTAAAAACCAACCTTATTGAGCTGCCTGAAACCAAATTGCTAAAATTATTTTTGATGCTTTATACTATTCCAAAGAGAATCCATTTCTTCTAGTGACATATCATAAAGGGCTCTATCGCTTGCAGCAGCCGCAGCTTCCATTCGCAAAAATCTATCCATAAATTTTCTGTTGGTACGCTCTAATGCCGCATCTGCATCTACTTTTAGAAACCTTGCTAAATTCACCATAGAAAATAGTACATCTCCCATCTCATCTTCTACTTTATCCATATCCTGCAATTGGATGGCTTCTTTCAACTCTGATATTTCTTCATTTACTTTATCCCAAACTTGTGCTGTATTTTCCCATTCAAATCCTACTTGCTTACTCTTTTCTTGTAAACGTATAGCTTTTACCATAGAAGGCAGAGACTTTGGTACACCACCAAGAACACTTTTTTTACCCTGTGCTAATTTTATTTTTTCCCAATTTTGCTTCACTTCTTCTTCTCCATTCACAACTACATCTCCATAAATATGCGGATGTCGTACTATCAACTTCTCACACACGTCATGCAGTACCTCCTTCATAGTAAACTTACCTTGCTCCGCTCCTATTTTCGCATAAAATACTAAGTGAAGCATTAAATCGCCTAACTCTTCCTTAATCCCATCGTAATCATCAGCATCTATTGCATCTACTAGCTCATATAATTCTTCAATAGAGAGATGCCGTAGGGTATGAATGGTTTGCTTTTGATCCCAAGGACATTTTTCCCTTAGTTCATCCATTATCTTCATTAACCTTAAAAATTCTACACTAGTTTCTTCCATATTCATAAAGATAATTTTATAATGGCACTAAATACCAAAAAATATCAGCGAGAGGGAGGTATCAAAATTGTGCAAATTTTATGCTGTTTAATAATAAATTTAATAAGCATAATGGTAGTTTTGTTGCTTACAGCATATTTATAAATTTGCTACTTAAAAAAAAATTGATGAAGATATTCGCTATTACAATTTCTTTAGTTATGGGTCTTATGAATGCTACTGAGGCACAATACTATTTTAAAGATATTATAAGCACCAATGAGGCAACAAAGACTTTGAATGCTTACAAGCTAAATAAGATAAACAAGGTATCGGTCGTAATGCTGGATAACTATGGGGAACCCTTGAAAGATTTTAAACTGGAAAAGAAAGTAGATAAAAAATACGGCAAAACTGAGCTAGTTACCAAAACAGAACAATCTCCCATTTCTTATATGAAAACTATCCACGATGCAGAAGGGAAAACACTTTACAGCACTGATAGCTCAGAAAATTCTGTTATAAAAACTATTTATCAATACAATAATAAACAGCAAGTAAGTGCTATAGATACTAAAATATACTCTGCAGATGATGACTTCATAACTGAGATAGACGAGTTGCACAAGTTTGAGTATGACGAAAAAGGGATGTTACAAAAAATGTATAGGATTCAAAATAACAGAGACACTACTGTGATACTCTTTGCATTGGATGAAAAAGGAAATGTATCAGTAGAAAAGAATACAAACACAGGTACAAAATTTTATTATTATTATGATGATAACAATCGCCTTACGGATGTTGTACAATCTTCTTTAGGTAGAACGGGTCTTTACCCAGATTACATATTTACCTACAATAAGCTTGGAGATATTACACAAATGATTACTACTGGCGAAGCCAATGGAGAATATGTCACTTGGAAATATACTTATGACAATGGACTTAGAGCTACCGAGAAACTTTATGGTAAAGACAAAAAGTTGATTGGGACTATGGAGTATTTATATAAATAAAACATATTATTTTCCTTCACAAAAAGCATACATCAAAATCCCTGCTGCGACAGCAGCATTCAAAGATTCGGATGCTCCTATTTTTTTAATACTTATAGCTGTACTTGAAATATCCTGATATAAGTCAGAAATACCATTAGCTTCATTCCCTATTAGTAATACACTTGAGCCTACATTTTTAATCGTTTTTACGTCTTCTCCATCTATTCTTGCTGCATATATTGTAGATGAAGTATTCATCAGCCAGTTCTTTAAATCTACGTAATGCACTGCCACCCTGCTTATACTACCCATAGTACTTTGTACCACCTTAGGATTATAGCAATCAACAGTGCTAAGGGAACAGACAATATGCTTAATTCCAAACCAATCTGCCGTTCTGATTATGGTTCCTAGATTACCAGGGTCTTGCAAGTCTGCAAGAGCCAATACAATCTCCCCATTGAAGCTTGTTTTAATTTTTGCTTCTTTTTGCTTAAAAACTGCTAGTCCTCCTACTGTAGATGCTCTACTAGACATCTGCTTTAACTGAAAGTCTTCAGCAATGGAAATTACATCTTTGTATTTTTCTTGAAGTATTGAAGGCAATGATAACCACCAGTCGCTTGTAGCAAAAACTTGAATTGCTTCTAACTCAGTTTCCAAAAGCATTTCTTGTAACATTACCGTTCCCTCTGCGACGAAAAGCTTTAACTCATTTCTAAGCTTTTTTTGCTGCAAACTTTGTATGTATTTTATGGTAGCTTTGCTTAACATTGTACAAATTTATCGTTTACTATCGCAAGATGCTTCGAAATTCATCAATTGTTTTATTTATTACTACGCTGCTGCTCTCTTCCTGCGCCATCAGAATTATAAAAAAAGCGCCGAAAGAAAAACCATTTCTAATAGAGAATACTGTAGAAGTAACGAATAGCAAATTTACCAAGATAGAGAAAGAAGCTGTAATAGCGAGGCTAACCTCCTATATTGATGATAGCGCTGTGGTAAAAATAAAAAGTCCCATTTTCTTTCTAGACATACTAAAAAAACCATTAGCATACGACACGGTATATTCTTTAGCTAGCGTAAAAGCAATGCAAGAATCGATGTATGCATTGGGCTATTATAAATCAATAGCAACTTACACTGCAGATACAATATCTGGAAGAAAAGTGAAAGTAAAATATGTATTGGCTCCCGGAAAACTTACGCTGATAGATACTCTGGCATATAGGCTGAGTATTCCCAATCTCCAATACTTAGCTACAAAGGATAAAGACAAAAGCATCATTCAAAAAAATAACCCGATTACAAAATCTGCTGTATTAAGTGAATTGAACAGACTTGTAGATACGTTTAAAAATAATGGGTATTATAAAATAACGACCGCAGAACTTAGAATGCTTGGTGATACTAGTATTGCTGCTCTTACACAGATTGCAAGCGACCCTTTTGAGCAACTGGAATTATTACAACAGGCAGAATTAGCTAGAGACTCCCCCACTATTAAACTGCAACTAGTAATAAACCCAACCAAGGATAGCTCTAAGTTGCAACAATACACAATCAACAATATTTACATTCAAGAAGATTACAAGCCTGGTGATGTATTAGGCACTGGCCGGCTCAATAAAGAAATAGATGCCGCTAGAAACCATCAATTTTACTACCATAAAAAATATATTTTAAATTCTTTTTTCCGAAAAAATATATTATTCAAAAGTGGTAGTCTTTATGAGCAGGAAAAATATTTTAAAACTGTAGAAAACCTAAATAGAGCTGCGGTATGGGATCGGGTTACTGTAAGGATGCAAGAAATAGATAGTAATAGGCTCAACGTATTTTTGGAGTTAATTCCTGCTAAAAAACTAAGTTTTGAGACTTCATTGGAGGTAAGTTATTCTGCAACGAGTGTGGCGACAAACCCCTTAGGAGGAAATCTTTTTGGTATTGCTGGTAATTTATCATTGGCTAATAGAAATATTGCAAAGCGTGCCATAAAGATGACGCATAATTTTAGAGCAGGGGTCGAGGTAAATAGCGGAATAATAAATACACTCAATAGTAGGATAAGTACAAGGGAACTTACTTACAATAATAATATCACTTTCCCAGACAGACTTATACAAGTAAAAAATAAGTGGTTCCCAAAGGCTAGTGCAGAAGCATTTTTAAATACTAGGCTAAGTACGATTGCAAGGATTAATCTATTCAATTTGAATTCAATTTCTATTAATCAAGGAACGAGTTATAATATATCAAACAAGAAAAAAATTATTTTAAGACCCTTTAATGCGGAGTACAATGACATTATAAAAACTGATACCTTCAACACCATATTAAATAATAATCCATTTTTGAGGTACTCATACACTTCATCACTTATAATGGGTATGAGTGCTAGCTATTCTAGTATTTACAACAACACGAAGCAT
>JBBRHK010000245.1:0-5010 GCA_038222815.1 Chitinophagales bacterium | reverse complement strand
GTGAGTTGTGAGTTGTGAGTTGTGAGTTATATCTAAATTTTTGCAAGTTAGCGAAGTTGAATTGTTAACTATTGTAACCTTAATCAAACGCTTGCCTTAAGCTTGCCTTAACTAAACTCTAAACTCTAAACCCTCTAAACCCTCTAAACCCTCTAAACTCCCTAAACTCTCTAAACTCTCTAAACTCCCTAAACTTCTAACCTCCTAAACCTTCCTCCCAAACTCCTCCATAATATATTTACTCGTAAATCCAATACTTGCATCTTTCATCTGTGATGGTGCTCCTTCAAATAGTACTTCACCGCCTCCACTTCCACCTTCTGGACCTATGTCTATAATGTGATCGGCAACTTTTATCATATCAATGTTATGTTCTATGACTAGAACACTATTACCTCTATCTACCAATTTATTAAGTACATCTAGTAAATGCTGAATGTCTTGGAAGTGTAAGCCTGTGGTAGGCTCATCTAAAATATAAAATGTTTTTCCTGTATCTCTTTTGCCTAGTTCTGTGGCTAACTTAACACGCTGTGCTTCTCCACCACTAAGGGTTACAGCACTTTGCCCAAGGGTGATATACCCAAGACCAACTTCTTTGAGCATTTTTATTTTTCTATAAATAAATGGTACTGGCTGAAAAAATTCTACCGCATCATCTACACTCATATTTAATACATCGCTAATTGATTTTCCTTTGTAGCGAATTTCTAAAGTTTCTCTATTATATCGTTTACCATTACACTTTTCGCAATGCACCAATACATCTGGCAAAAAATTCATTTCTATCACACGCATACCACCGCCCTCACATACATCACAACGACCTGTTTTTACATTGAAAGAAAAACGTCCTGCATTGTATCCTCTAATTTTTGCTTCTGGCACACTAGCAAATAGCGTTCTTATATCAGTAAAAAAGCCACAGTATGTAGCAGGATTACTTCTTGTAGTTCTACCAATTGGACTTTGATCTATTTCTATTACTTTATCAATATGCTCAAGACCTTTAATTGATTTATACGCTAAAGGTTTTGGCTTGCTTTTGTAGCAATGAGTAGCTAGGATAGGGTAGAGCGTTTCATTGATCAATGTGCTTTTTCCACTACCGCTTACACCAGTTACGAGTATCAATTTTCCGAGAGGAAGTTTTATAGTAACATCTTTTAGGTTATTTCCTGAAGCACCCTTTAAAGTAAGGTAATCGCCATTTCCTTTTCTAATCTCCTTTGGTATTTCTATATTTTTTTTGCCGCTTAAATAAAGCGCCGTTTCAGATTTTGACTTTAGCACTTCTTTTGGTGTCCCTTCACTTACAATGCTTCCTCCATTTAAGCCAGCCTTTGGGCCAATATCTACCAAGTAATCAGCAGCTAGCATAATATCCTTATCGTGCTCTACCACAAGCACACTGTTACCAATATCTCTGAGATTTTGTAGTGCGGAAATTAATCTCTGATTATCTCTTTGATGCAAACCAATACTTGGCTCATCTAAGATATAAGTGATGCCTTGTAGTTGAGAACCTATTTGCGTAGCGAGTCTTATTCGCTGATACTCGCCACCACTAAGGCTTCTACTCGGCCTATATAGCGTCAGATAACTTAAACCTACATTCAATAAAAATTCCAATCGCTCAATAATTTCTTTTAAAATATCGTGAGCTATGACGGCTTGTTTTTTACTTAACTGCTTTTCTAAGCCAAGAAACCAAGCGTGCAATACATCCAGATCCATTGCGCTTAGCTCTGCGATATTTTTTTCGTGTACTTTAAACCAAAGACTTTCTTTTTTTAACCTCGTTCCTTCACAAGTAGCACATTCTTGCAACTCCATATATTCCTCTACCCAGCTTCTAAGATTCTCTGTAGTGTTGCTACTGCCAAACCATCGTCGCACCATCGTTATTACACCTTCAAATTCCGAATTATAATAAGTACTACTTCCAAAATCTTTATCCATCTCTACAAGGCCATCATCTTCTTCTGGTGTTTCTGTTCCGTATAATAAAACATTAAGCTGGGCCGTAGTTAATTCCTTCAATGGTTTGTCTAGAGGGATTTTGTTTTTCCTAGCCACCTGTTTTACTTGCTGATAAATTTGTGCATCTCTCTCTTTTCCTAAAGGTGCGATTCCTCCTTCTTTTACGGTCATATCCATATCTGGAAGTACGGCATCCATATCAATGGTATTTACTGTGCCCAATCCCTTACAAGCTGGGCAAGCACCATAAGGCGAGTTAAATGAAAATGCATTGGGGCTAGGTTCTTCATAGCTCAAGCCTGTATCCACACACATCAATTGCTTACTGTATATTTCCGCTTCACGTTTTACTTTCTTGGCATCTGGGCTATCATCAAATGGCAATACAAACATCAAGTCTTTGCCCATTTGAAGTGATTTTTGCATGCTTTGACTCAGCCTTGTTTTCATATCATCCTGCACGGGAAGTCTATCTATTACTACTTCAATGTCATGTACCTTGTACCTATCTACTTGCATTCTTTCCTTAAGCTCTAGGATAACGCCATCTACTCTCACTCGCACAAATCCCTTCTTGCGCATATCTTCAAACAACTCTCTGTAATGTCCTTTTCTTCCTCTCACAAGTGGGGCAAGCACACTTATTTTTTGTCCGCTATATTTTTCAAAAATCGTTTGTACAATTTCT
Organism: Chitinophagales bacterium; assembly: GCA_038222815.1. Taxonomy (GTDB): domain Bacteria; phylum Bacteroidota; class Bacteroidia; order Chitinophagales; family Chitinophagaceae; genus Ferruginibacter. Next base: position 2,339 of record JBBRHK010000245.1, on the reverse strand, counting down.
TCTTCGCTAAATTTTAGCATCTTCTTGCCAGTATTGTAACTGTATGCATCACTTGCTCTGGCAAAAAGTAGCCGCAGGAAATCATAGATTTCTGTAATCGTTCCAACTGTACTGCGAGGGTTTTTATTGGTGGTTTTTTGCTCGATAGAAATTACCGGAGAAAGCCCTGTTATTTTATCTACATCTGGTCGCTCCATATCACCCATAAATTGGCGAGCGTAGGCGCTAAAGCTTTCCATATACCTGCGCTGTCCTTCATTGTAGATGGTATCAAAAGCCAATGAAGATTTTCCACTCCCACTTACACCAGTAAAAACAACCAGCTTATTTTTAGGTATAGAAATGTCTATATTCTTTAAATTATGCTCCCTTGCACCTGTTACTTCAATAAATTCTTGTGAGATAGTGGAAGACTGTTCCGCTTGTTTTTTTGCCATAATAAATTCCTCGCTTACAAAGATAACAAGAGAATGAGGCTTATGTTATGGCATTAATATTTTTTTTGCAAATGGTAGAATTTCCTTTACCCAAAGGCTATATTGGAAAGCTGACGGATGCAAACCATCTTCTGCTACGAGATTTTCCTGGTATTGAGTACCTCGACTTATATTAGTAATATCTATAAACTGCACATTCATTTCTCCAGATATTGCTTTAGCGATACTATTGTAAATGTCCAATTCAGTTGCGATTTTTTTCACGTCACTTTCCTTAGCGAAAGGAGTGACACCATAGTCTGGAATAGAGATTACGAGTACTTTTTGAGTATTTGCTCCAGCAAATGAAATAGCATTTTTTAGTAGCTCTCTAAACTCTAGGCTATATAAATCAATAGACTTTCGTTGATATTGATTATTCACTCCGATGAGAAGGGTAACTAAATCGTAGTCTGTAGACGGATTTTCTTCTAAGATAGCTGTTTTAAGATCGGTTGTAGTCCATCCCGTAACTGCTATGATTTTTAGCGCAGCTACTTCGATTCCATTTTGGGTGAGGCTTCCCAGCAATTGATTAGGGAAATTAGTCTCCATCGCCACTGATTCACCAATTGTATATGAATCTCCTAGGGCTAGATACTTTTTCTGCTGTGGCATTGCGGCAATATTATTTGTTGAATTTTTTACACAAGAACTTAAACTTGTAGTAATGAAAAACATAAAACTAAACAATATCATCGCAATATTTGCCATAAAGAGGTGCTTTTGCATATAAACGGAAAAATTAGGCTTAGATATTGCTATATATAGTTTAGGACTGCAATTGATGTACTTTTGCAGCCTTAAAAAAAATAGAAAATGAAAAATATGAAGAATTTATTGAGGAGTTTATTGGCAATTGTATTAATTGTTATAGTTTTTACAAGTTGTGGTAGTACTAAGACAATAGCTGTAGAGGAAGGCTGGGATTTACTGGGGGAGCAGAAAGTAAACTTTGTTACAGACAATGATAAGATAAATGTATACACTCAAACCTTGTACACAGCAGTGAAATTTCAAGTGACTACTAAGGATGTACACATAAATGATGTGAATATTATTTACCCAAATGGTGATAAATTAAATCCGTCAGTAGATGAGGATATTGCTGCAGGGTCTTTTTCTAAAGAGATTGAGCTTGATCCATTGGGTAAGGAAATTAGAGCAGTTCAATTCAAATACAGAAGCAAAGGAAATTTATTGAAAGGAAGAGCTAGGGTACTAGTTTTTGGAAAGAGAGCATATATTTTGCCTAGATAATTTTATTCCATCTTTCGAATCGAATTTATTCTAATTGATATTTCAAATGCATCAGCAATTATTTTTTGCTGATGTATTTTTTTTACCACGCCATACCCTTTTACCACCCGGCCAAAAGCTGCATAGCCTAGCCCATCTGGGTTGCCAGAGCGGCTACTATCAAATTGGTGCTGATTACCTACGCAGATAAAAAATTCACTTTGTGCTGTACCAGGAGCTAGTCTTGCCATAGATAATGTTCCTGCTTCGTGGCCAATACCTGTGATACTTGGAGGCTCGTGAGGAATGAATGGAAGGGAAAGTTTTCCCTGCAAGTCTGTTTCATAGATGCCGCCTTGAATTAAACCATTTGCATATTTAGGAGGTACATTCTCAGATCTTATGATTCGGTAAAAACTAGAGTTGTCATATATTTTATTTGCAACGTTCTTGCTGAAGGCTGCACAAGTTAACGGAGCTTTTTCTGGATATATTTCTACCTCAATATCTCCATAGCCAGTATTAATGATGTAGCCGTTAGTGATTTTTTTTTCGCTACAAGAGGCTACACTTGTGAGTATAAAAAGATATATTATAAAGCTGGATATTTTCATTGTAGAATGG
>JBBRHK010000244.1:0-5066 GCA_038222815.1 Chitinophagales bacterium | reverse complement strand
GGTGCTTCAGTACAAGTGAAAGGAAAGTCAGTAGGGGTAAAGACCAATGAACAAGGGGTCTTTACAATTAATGCACAAAAAGGTGATGTGCTAGTTATTTCGAATGTAGGTTTCGGGTCTACAGAGGTGACCGTTAGGGATGCTAAATCTATTACAGTAAGGATAAACTCAACTGACCAAACCTTGGAAACAGTAGTAGTTGCAATGGACATCAAACGAAACCCAAAAGAGTTAGGTTATTCTGTACAGACTGTAAAAGGTAGCGAGATACAAGAAACGCAAAGAGAAAATTTCATTAATTCTTTGCAGGGTCGAGTAGCTGGTTTAACGATTAACCAAACTAACGGGGCTGCCGGCTCTAGCTCTCAAATTGTATTAAGGGGTTTTAACTCTTTATCACTTGATAACTCTCCGCTATTTGTAATAGATGGTATTGTGATAGATAATTCTACAATGAATGAAGGTGTAGCTCTTGGCTTAGCATCTGATGGTAATAATAGAGGAAACGATTACAATAGTCGTATTTCTGATATTAATCCAAATGATATAGAAAGTGTGACTGTATTGAAAGGTCCAGAAGCTACAGCGCTATACGGTAGCCAAGCTAGCTCTGGCGCTATCATCATTACTACTAGAAGGCCAAAGCCGACTGGGAAGCTTGTTTTAAGCTATGACAATAGCTTTAGAGTACAAACGCTTAACAGACTTCCAAATCAAAATTCGGAATTTTCTAGTGGTACAAATGGTGTTCCTAACTTGACCTTTGCAGCCTTTGGTCCTAAGTATCCAGCAGGAACACAGCTGTATGATAACTTGAACAGCTTTTTCAATTCTGGTTTTTCTCAAACGCATAATGTATCAGCTGGTTTTGGAAAGAAGAATTCTAGTTTCCTATTCTCTGGCTCTTTCTTTGATCAGACATCTGCTATACCAACCAATAAGTATAATAAATCAAATTTAAGAATAGCCAACACTACGAAGATTGGTAAAAGAATAGAAATAAGCCCATCAATTAGCTATGTAAATACTACTACAGATAAGCCTCTTAGAGGTGTAAATAGCTACTTGCTGAACCTACTTGTATGGCCTGCTAATGACGATATAAACGACTACCAAACAATTGACGGGCAAAAGAAACCACTCTTCAATGCTAATCCAAATAGTGATTTAGATAATCCATTCTATAATGTGTATAAGAATAGAAGTGCAGACCAAACAGATCGTTGGATAGGTACATTGGGTATTAATATAAATGCAACAGATTGGTTAAGTATAGCAGGTCGTTTTGGATATGATACCTATAAGACTGATGGTTTTACACGTTATGATTCAATGTCAGTATTTGTTACAAGGCCACAAAAAGGGCGCCAAGACAATTATTACAGAGAATACAAAGGTTATAACCATACCATTACAGCAACTGCCAAGAAATCGATTGGCAAGTTTAATGGTCGCTTACTGGGCGGAACCATGTGGCAGGATTATGAAACATCACAGTACGCAGTTACAGGGTTTAATCTATCTAATTTCAATGGTAAAGACAGTAGCAATACAGATCCAGCTACAAGAATTCGTTTATCGAATGCTCAAAGAAACGGATTGCCTAATTTTAACATCAGAAGATCAATTGCTTACTTTGGTGAGTTAGGTTTAAACTTTAAATCTCAAATTTTCCTAACCTACTCCCATCGCTTTGAAGAGTCTTCTATTTTCCCTGCTTTTTCTAGAAAGTATAACTACCCTGCAGGAAGTGTGAGTATTATTATGTCAGACATTTTCCCTGGCATCAAGAGTGACAAAGGGGTAAGTTTTTGGAAATTAAGAGGTTCAGTGGCGAGTACAGCTCGTTCAAGCAGCCCTTATCAAAATCAATCAAGATTTGACCCTAGATTTTCTAGTGGAGGCGGGTATTCTTATGGATTTACAAATAGTAATCCATTGCTAGAACCCGAGATACAGAATACTTTTGAAATAGGTACAGAACTAAGATTAATTAAAAATAGGTTCTCTATAGATGCCACTTACTACAATACTAAAAATGACAATTTAATTGTAGAAGAATTTCGTGCTAGCTATGGTACAGGCTTTGTGTTGAACACTTTAAATGTGGGTGCAAACCAAAACCAAGGAGTAGAAGTAGCCTTAAACTTTGATGTAGTAAAGAAGAAGGATTTCAGTTGGAATAGCAGATTGAATTTTAATAAAATGTGGAATAAGGTATTGCGTTTACCAGCGAATGTGCCAGAATTTTATCAATCCGATACTTGGTTGTATGCGAATGCAAGAGGTGGTCTAGTAACTGGAGGTCCCACTACAAGTATAACTGCTTATGGCTACCGGCGTAATAATGCAGGTCAAATTCTCATTAGTCCTACAACAGGCCTACCTGTATTAGATAACAACTTCAGAGTAAGAGGTGATCGTAATGCAAACTTCACTGTAGGCTTTGTAAATAGTATGAGTTATAAGCGACTTAGTTTGAGTTTCCTTTGGGATCTTAAAGTAGGTGGAGATATATTTAATGGGACAGAAAGGTATATGACAACGAATGGTAGAAGCCTTAGAACAGCTGATAGGCTTACGCCTAGAGTAGTAGATGGTGTAATTCAAGATGGATTAGAAAATACGGCTAACCCTACCAAGAATAATATTTCAATTACACCTTACTATAATCAAGCTTATTATACTACAATGCCAGAAGAAGAATTTATAGAGAAAGATGTAAACTGGCTACGACTAAGGGATGTATCACTTAGGTATTCTTTTGGAAGCAGCTTTGTAAAAAGATTAAAAGTGCTTTCTGGCTTGAGTGCATTTACCACTATTAACGACCTAATACTAATCACGAATTACAGAGGAGCTGATCCTCAAAGTAATGGTTCATCTGCAGGAAGCCGCGGTGTAGGTGCATATGGATTTGATTTTGGTACTGTAGGAGTAGCAGTAAGTGCCAACTTTGGTCTTAGGGCTAATTTTTAATTTTATTAAATAAATGATTATGAAAACAATAATAAAAATGTCTTTTTTAGCGATGGCAGTGCTTACAATGCAGGCTTGCTCCAAGAAGATAGATGACGCTTATGCCAACCCCAATAATTTCGTGAGGGTACCTGTGGAAACTCTATTGCCAAACATCGTTGCTTCTATGGCTGGTAATTTTGGAGGTCATGGTACAATGCCCGATGTAAGATATGTGGGCGCTTACGTACAAAACTTTAGTTTTTATCTACCCCTCAGCAATTTTGATCAAATGGGTTATACTAACTCGTCTGGTGACATAGCGCAGTCAACCTGGAGGATGCACTATTATGACATTGGTCAAAATAATCAAAGGATGATAGAGTGGGCTACTGAGGAGAAAAAATGGGACTATGCTGGAGTAGGTCAGGCAATTTCTGCTTGGAGCTGGCTTACACTTACTGATTATTATGGTGACGTAATATTAGAAGATGCTTTTAGAACTGAATTAATCACTTTCAAGTATGACGGACAAGAGAAAGTATATCCTTATGTAAGAGATCTTTGCTTCGCTGCTTTGGCTAACTTAAATAAGACTGGCGATAATGTGAGTGCCGCTAATCTTGCAAAAGGTGATGCGTTTTTCTATAACGGAGACGTCAATAAATGGAAGAAATTTACATATGGCGTGCTAGCTAGGTATTACAATCACCAGAGTAATAAGGCTACTTATAAGCCAGATTCTGTTATCTATTATGCTAACCTTGCAATGACTAATAACAATGATAACGCTGCTGTAAAATTTGAGGCAACAGTACAAAGTGCTACTAATAACTTCTTTGGTCCGTTTAGAGCAAACCTTACTGGGACTGGGGTTACCAATCCTACAGCGATTAGACAATCAAGCTATATTGCAAACCTTGAAAATGGAACGAACACAGAGTTTCTTGGAGCTGCTGATCCAAGAGCATGGTATATGCTAAGAGGCAATACAAATGGCACTATCAAAGGTGTAGATCCAAATAAAGGCCAAGCAGTTATTCTTGCAGCTGATAGACCAGAGAATTTTTGGGGTACTTCACAGGCAGGAGCATCTAATAACACTGGAGTATTGGCTAACTGTAGGTATATCTTTAGAGATAATGCTGAGTTTCCAATTATGACTGCTTCTGAAATGAAATTTATGGTAGCCGAGGCTGCCTTTAGAAAAGGGGATAAAGCAACTGCTTATCAAGCATACAAAGATGCAATTAGCTTAAGTTTTGATATGCTTACATCTAAGTATAGCTTTGGTATTCCTGTAGGAAAGGAGATTACCGTTGCTAATAAAGCTGCTTACTTAGCTGATCTAACTGTGGTACCTGCAACTTCCGCTGGTCTTACAATGTCTAAAGTAATGATGCAAAAATATATTTCAATGTTTGGCCATGGTGTCTTAGAAACTTGGGTAGATATGCGTCGTTTTCATTATACAGACTCTTACGATGGCGCACCGGTTTATACTGGTTTTATTGCACCAAGTGGCGGAGATTTATTTCCAGATAATGGAGGTAAATTGGTTTATAGAATGCGTCCTCGCTTTAACTCAGAATATGTGTGGAACATTAATGAGCTTACTCGTATAGGGGCTACTACCAATGACTATCACACTAAAGAAATGTGGTTTTCTCTACCATAATTTTTAACCACTAAAACAACAAAAATGAAATAGCCTCAAGAAATCTTTAAAGAAAAAGAGAGGGCTTTTTTAGGCGTATTCCATTTGACCAATTAAATCATTAAAAAGAAACAAATGAAAAATATATTTTTAAGCTTTTTGGCGTTGTCGGTAATTCTTATTGTGAGTAGTTGCAATAAAGACACAGACTATAAAGCCACTCAAACATTTCCGAATGGAGCTACAGCATTTTTAAAGATAAACTATGCTAGTTTGTACCCGACGAACCCTGGGGTACAATTGTCTATAAATGATGTAAGGGTAAGTGGTGTAATCACCGGTAGGACGCCATTCCCAGGAGGAGGATTTAACACTAGTGGTTCTAATTTTCCTGATTACTTAGCTGTAAAAGCAGGGACGAATAAAGTGTCTGTGGGTGTTGCCGTTACTG
>JBBRHK010000243.1:0-5067 GCA_038222815.1 Chitinophagales bacterium | reverse complement strand
CAAAGACAGTTCTTTTGGTTTCAGTTTTTAATGCCGCTTTTAATTTTGTAAAATTTGCATCAGCATTTGTTCTAAAATAATGTAGCAGCTGCTGCCCAAAATAGTAAACAATCATTTCTTTATAAATAGCAATGGCTTCTGTTACTTTAATAATTTTAGTAACTCTATTACCATTTTCCCATTTACTTACTTCTGCACTACCTTCAGAATCTAGGCTTAATGCTTCTAAAAATTTAATAGCATCGAATATTTCATTTACCGTATCAGGAGCCAAATAGTTTGTATCCAGCATTTGTATTTTCTCCGTACGTCTATCCCTTGCTGTCGCCTTCCAAGCATTACGCTCTAGCGCATACATATTGTACATAAACCAATAGGCGGGCATAACTATTGTTTGCTCAGTGTCAGTTTTTAAGCTTACGAGAGAGAAAGGTAGAGGAACGTTCATCTCCGTAGGATAATCTCCTTTTGCAAGAATGATAAAAGATGCAAATTTTGAATTATGCTTTAAACTCACACACAAGCCCGGCCAAAATCCACGGCCAGCAATGATTTCGCCATCTGCAGCTCTACTGTTGTGATTACTTCCTATGGTTACACCTGCTGCAATGTTACTTTGCCCCATCACCATAGAAGCACATAAAAATGAATTGTTATGGTGCTGTTCGTGTGAGGGAAAGATTAAAGAATTGAGTACCTCACAGCAAGAAATAGTAGAGTTATTACCTAGATAAGAATTAATTAGTCTTGCACCATACTTTAATTGTGAGTGACTGCCCATTACAAATCGAACGGCTTTAACACCATAAAAAAGTCTGCACCCATATCCCACAATGCCATTTACAATTTCACATCCTTCTCCTATTTGACTCTTTCTTTTTGCATCACTATTGATGGTTACATTTTTTATTTTGTTAGCGCCCTTTAAGTATGCATCAGTACCTATCCACACATCCTTAATGATGTTACAATTTTTGATAACCGTTCGTTCGCCAATTTTACCGTAATAGCCTCGCTTCTGATCAAGTTCTTTATCTGTAAAACGGACAAATTGATTCATCAATTCTACGTTGTCTTTGTACCTACTCCATAAGTAAGCATCGCCAGGTAACATTCCATTAAAAGGTAAAATGCTTCTTCCTCCATTCTCGTTGCATAACTCTACCCAAGTTCTAGTTTTTTCTTCCTCTCCTACTTTTAAAATGCCGTTCCCAAATTTTGAATAATTAGTAGTAGCCAATTCACCTACATTAGCAATCATTACATTATGGCAAATGATGTAGTGGCTGATATAAGACACATTTTGAATACAGACATTATGGCCAAAATCACAACTAATAATTGTACTGTAGTATAAGCCAACTGGCATTTTGAAATCGTGAAATTCTCTAAACAATGGTTCGAGATTTCCGATTCTTACTTCGCCGTAAAAATTGCAATGCTTTACTTGGTTAGGGTTGAAGTTTTCGGCAACAGAAATTTTACTCCAATCGTCAGAAGTATTTTTATTGGCAATCAAAACCTGTAATTGCTCTGAGCTTAGGGCCTTGTAAGTGATGCCCATATCATTTTGAATATCACGCAGGTGATATTCATTTTCGCCTTTTGGTAAATATTCTGACGGGATAAAGCCGTAACCTAGCTCTCCTATTGGTTTTGAGTTAATGATGTTCATGGCAGTACGCTTGCTCTATTGCTTTAATGAGTGCAAATAATATTGCTGCTGATAGAGGCATCAAGATAATAAAATTAATACAAACTGCACCGCTTACTCCACGGTAACACTCTTGGCTAAATTTCTTGGCTTATCTACATCTACACCTCTAGCAGTACCAATATAGTAGGATAGTAGTTGTAAAGGAATAACACTAAGAATGGGCGCAATTATTTCATCTGCTGTAGGGATGCTAAATGAATGATGGCTTAGACCTGGAGTTACCATATCGCCTTCTGTTATGATTGAAATTATTCTTCCTTTTCTAGCTTTAATCTCTTGCATATTGCTTACAATTTTTTCGTGGTAAGCGTCTTTTGTAGCGATAAATACTACAGGTAAAGTTTCATCTACTAAGGCAATAGGGCCGTGCTTCATCTCTGCTGCTGGGTAACCTTCTGCGTGGATGTAAGAAATTTCTTTCAATTTTAATGCACCTTCTAGGGCAATAGGGAAGTTGTAACCTCTTCCTAAGAAAAGGAAATCACTTGCGTCTTTGTAAGACTCAGCAATGACTTTTAATTCATCTGCGTTTTTTAAAATAGCAGCTACTTTTTCTGGTACATCATTAAGTTCTGTTATCAGTTCTCTATAACGAGCATCTGTAATGGTTCCTTTTCCTTTTGCAATTTTTAGCGCCATCATCATCAGCACTGCAAGCTGTCCTGTAAATGCTTTTGTACTTGCTACGCCTATCTCTGGGCCAGCGTGTGTGTAAGCGCCTGCGTGGCTCATACGGGCAATGGATGAACCTACAGCATTAACGACACCAAAAATAATTGCACCATTTTCTTTAGCTCTTTCTAATGCAACTAGCGTGTCGGCTGTTTCTCCACTTTGAGAAATGGCAATGATTACATCGCCTTTATTTACAATTGGATTACGGTATCTAAATTCTGATGCATATTCTACCTCCACCGGTATTCTACACAATTCTTCTATAATATATTCTGCTACTAAGCCAGCGTGCCAACTGGTACCGCAGGCTACAATCATAATTCTGTTAGCGGTTGTAAGCGCCTCCATATTATCTTGTACACCTCGCATATTGATGTCGAAATTTACAGCATCTAATCGTCCTCTTAAGCAATCAAAAATGGTACTTGGTTGCTCAAAGATTTCTTTAAGCATAAAATGCTCGAAGCCACCTTTCTCTATAGCTGCCAGTTCCATATCCAATTTAGTGATATAGGGCGTTACTATTTCATTACCAAGATTTTTTAGAATAAGTTCATTGGGTTTGATAATGGCGAGTTCAAAATCATTTACATACACTACATCTTTAGTATACTCTATAATGGGTGATGCATCACTAGCCAAGAAGTGTTCTCCTTTGCCTATTCCTATTACAAGAGGACTTCCCTTTCTTGCAGCAATAATCGTATCTGGATTGCTCTTTTCAAGAACTAAAATACAATAAGCGCCAGTAACTCTTTTCAATGCAATTCTAATTGCCTCTTCAAGGCTACTCTTATTATTTATCTGAATGCTCTCAATAAAATTTACAAGAACTTCAGTGTCTGTATCGCTTTTGAAAACGTAGCCCTGTGTTTCGAGTTCTGCTTTTAGTAAGGCGTAGTTTTCTATAATACCGTTGTGAATGATGGCAAGCTGTCCGTTTGCGGAACCGTGTGGATGAGCATTCTTATCATTGGGTTCGCCGTGAGTAGCCCATCTTGTGTGACCAATTCCAATCGTACCTTCTACATCTTTACCTATCAATGAGTCTTCTAATTCTGCTACTTTACCTTTCTTTTTGTAAATATTTAATTCTTCATCGTGTAACACAGCGATACCACTGCTATCGTAGCCACGGTACTCTAATCTTTTAAGTCCTTTAAGTACAATGGGGTAAGCATTTCTAAAACCTACGTATCCTACAATTCCACACATATATATTGAGTTTATCCTTTATTATTTAATGAGGCGAAATTAACTAAAAATGTTTGGTTTTGGTTAAGGCCAGTAATGGATCAATTTGTCTATCATATTAAACAAATATGGAAAGGATTGACAAGCGGTAATGCAACGCTTTAAGTAAAGTTTATATTAAAGCAAAAACCCTTTCAAAAACAAATATGCCAGTGAAAAATAGATGATGATACCAGTTACATCTATCAAAGTAGCTACGAAGGGTACAGAAGACGTAGCAGGATCTAGCTTTAATTTTTTCAAAAGTAATGGAAGCATACTTCCCATTAAGCTTCCCCACATTACTATACCAAATAAAGAGAAGCCTACTGTAATTGCAATTCGTGACCAATAGATGCCGTAATCAAAAATGTGGAATTCTTGCCAAACCACAATTCTTAAGAATCCAATAATTCCGAGTATTAGCCCAAGTAAAAACCCAGATTTTAATTCTCTTCTAAGTACTCTCCATATATCATCTAGTGTCACTTCTCCAAGCGCCATTGCCTGTATAATAAGCGTGGAAGCCTGAGAGCCAGTATTACCGCCGCTACTTATTATTAGCGGAATAAATAGTGCTAAAACTGTTGCCGATTCTAATTCCACTTGAAAGTATTGCATCGCAGAAGCCGTAAGCATTTCGCCGAAGAATAATACAACTAACCAACTTCCTCTTTTTCTTACCAGTTTAAAAATCCCGATATCAAGGTATGGTTGATCCAAAGCTTGAGTACCACCTATCTTTTGAATGTCTTCTGTATATTCTTCCTCCGCCACCCATAGCACATCATCTATGGTTACAATTCCTAACAGAATATTATTAGCATCTACTACAGGTAAAGCCACTCTGTTATTCATTTTAAAAATCTCGTTGGCAGTTTCTTGGTCAGCCGTAACTTCTAAGGCTATGAATCTATTGTCTATTAGCTCGCTGACTTTATCATCTGGCGAAGCCAAGATAATATCTCTAATTTTTATATCATCTATCAGCTCTCCATCTTGGTTAATTACATAAAGGACGTCGATGGTTTCTGAGTTTTTCCCGTAGCGACGAACCGTGTTGAGCACCTCTGTTACTGTGTTGTATTCATAAATGTACACATAGTCGGGGTTCATTATCCTGCCCACACTATTCTCCGGAAAACCTAGCCATTGTAGTGTGCTCTTTCGCTCCTCTGGGTCAAGCATTTTTAGCATTTCCCTCACTGTTCCATTGGGTAATTCTTCTAAGAAATCAACTCTGTCATCTACAGAAAGTTCATTTAGTAATTCTGCACTTTTATAAGGAGGCAGGTTTTTTATAATTGTTTTCTGCTCTTGTAAGTCTAGAATCTTAAAAACGCTTGCAGCTCTATGTATGCTGAGGTGAGAAATGATTTGTGTTTCGTAGTCTTCATTATCATAAATAAGTGTGGCTACATCACTAATATTCTGATCATTCA
>JBBRHK010000242.1:0-5100 GCA_038222815.1 Chitinophagales bacterium | reverse complement strand
GAACCGTCATATATACAGAAGCAACTTTAACGGGAATTTTATATGATACAATTATGTTGCCGTATTCCCAACCAAATAAATGACTGGCCAATATCACGAGTCGCTTATTATTGTTTATAGAATCTTGTATTGGCTTTATGTTTATAATATTTCTCTTTAAAAAAGAGGCTTTACTCATTGAAATCAATTTGATCGTTTCTACAAAACTGCCAGTAAAGTTTCTGTAAAATTGTCTTTTTATTTCTTGCCTTTCTATTTCCGATTTCTCTGGCAACGCATACTTCAGGCTTTCTTCGATAGCCGCTTTCCTATATTTGAATATTTTATGCAAAGCAAAAGCTGCAACATTACTTAAGCCATACAAGACAAAAGCTGGCAATAGCGATATGAGGTATAGTAGCCCGTAAATTAAATAATACATTGCCACAAAAGTAGGCGCAAAAATTTACCTTTGTTCTCTTTTTAGCCCATATCATTTTACTAAGACTAATCATCAATGCTTATTTCTGGCTTTACAATTATCAAGAATGCTATCAAAAATGATTTCCCTGTGGTAGAGTCTATCACATCGGTATTGCCGCTGGTAGATGAGATGATTGTACTCATTGGAGATTCTGATGATGACACATTAGGTTTAATAAAAAGCATCGACTCCAAAAAAATAAAAATACATCATAGTACCTGGGACCCTAATCTAAGAGAAGGAGGAAAAGTACTTGCCGCAGAAACAAATAAAGCCTTAGCGCTTGTAAATCCCGCCGCCACTTGGGGCCTTTACATACAAGCAGATGAGATGCTGCACGAGCAAGACTATGATAAGATAAGAACAGCTTGCAATCTATATGCAAAGCAGTCAAAAGTGGAAGGTCTATTATTTAACTACAAGCATTTTTATGGCAACTATAACTACCTAGGTAATAGCCGCACTTGGTATAAACATGAGGTGAGAATTATCAAGCTTCATCAAGGTATAAGTTCTTATAGAGATGCGCAGGGTTTTAGAAAAGGAGAAGAAAAAATAAAAGTAAAAGCAATTGATGCATTTGTCTATCACTATGGCTGGGTAAAAACACCGCTACAAATGCTGCAAAAAAATAACGATATAGCTCGGTATTGGAATGCAGATACAGAAGCACATTTAGCACCTGTATCCGAAAATGATTTTTTCAATTATGATGATTTTGAATCGCTGGAAATCTTCAATGGCTCTCACCCTGCTGCTATGCAAAATAGAATAACTGCCCAAAAACTTACAGCGAGTTTTGATATAAGTAAAAAGAAACTGTCAAAAAAAGAAGATTTTCTTTTGTGGATCGAAAAAATTACTGGCAGAAGGCCATTTACATTTACAAATTATAAGAGGATCTAAATTTTCTCTATACTTCTATAGATACTCAAGTATTGTTTTGCTGCTTCGTCCCAGCTAAACATAGATGCTCTGTTTCTAGCCTTTTGAGCATCTTCATTGTGATCAAAATTGGATAAAGTTTCTTGTAGTACACTTTGCATATGTATAGGATCAAAGTTTTGAAAATACTTTGCTGCATCTCCTCCTATTTCTGGTAATGATGTACGAGTAGATAAAATTACTGGCTTACCAAAATGAAGCGCCTCTACTACTGGCAATCCAAATCCTTCTGCCAGTGAGGGAAAAACAAACGCTTCGCAATTGGCATAGTACCAATACTTTTCTTGCTCGGTAATCGCATCTGTATATATTACTCTATCTCCAACACCCCACTCATTTGCAGTCTCTATGATTCGCTGCTTATAACTTACACTTTGCTCAATCCCTGCTATTACCAGTAAAAGATTATTGTCAGCCAATAAGCAAGGTAATACGTGGAAATTTTTCTTTTCTACAATAGTGCCGATTGTAAATAAAAAAGGAGCCGCTGGCTTTTTTATTTCTTCTAAAAAAGGTTGTACCTCTTGGCTGATGCTACACCCGTTATAAATCACTTGGCTAGGCTTTGTACCAAGGTTGAAATGCTTCTTTACATCATTCATTACATATTGAGAAATGGCTACTATAAAAGCTGCATTATCTATCTTTTTTTGAATCGATTTTTTGTATTGATCTTGCTTAGCTAAAGTCTTTTGCTCATCATAAAGAAAATTAAGGTCATGGATTGTAAAAACAACCGGTAGAGCTCGCCTAACAGGGAAGTAATTCGTATTCTGATAAGTTGAGCTCCAGCATTGAGCTGCTTTATAAATAGGCATATAAAACTTATGCCACCACTTTTGTATAAAAAAACTAAATCCATCAGGGAATTTCTCTACGGTGGCTTTCCGCACATATACTATGATCCGTTCTTTGGGCAGTAGGTTGTTTTGGATGGCCAATGTGAGTTGTAAGCAAAAATGATACAAACCTGTGTTCTCGTATTTCATCCTTTCACAATCGATTATATACGTATCGTGTTCCCCCTTGCTCAAATTAATTCTGCATTTACTCCATGACAAAAATTATTGATTGGCTCGGACTCTACTTTATACCCCAACTCCTGTAGATATTTTTTTAGACTCACCAAATTGTGAGAAGCTTCGTCTATATCATGTACTTCGATGGCTAAATGCTTTGCACGCTTTAGCAGCTCTACTGGGGTATTATAAATTATATCGTACTCACTTCCTTCACAATCCAATTTTAGTAGGTCTATCTTGGCAAGATTATTATCTTGTATTATTTTAGTAAGGGTTATAGCAGGCACTTTAACGCTAGCTGTATTGTCTTTATTAAATCCTTCAAAGACCGAGGGCACAACTTGATAATCTGTACTATCTGCAAAATATAGATCAACGTGAGATTTTTCTATTCCAGTCACTGCCGCTTCATAGAGCTTAATACTTTCTTGCAATTTCTGATTGCCTGCAATCACTTCTCTGAAATAGCGAACGTTGGCAGGTAAAGGTTCGTATGCAAAAATGGTTGCCTTCTGTATTTTAGAAAGTAATATCAAATTAAAAAACCCTGCATTAGCTCCTATATCTATGACAACGGGATTATTTGGCAACTTGGCCGCTAGCATATCTATATCATAGACATCTTCCATAAAGATCTCTTTAAATACCTGATACAAACTTGCAGTGATTTTAAACGTAAACCTGTGAGGTTTTGTAATAAAAATAAGCGGTTCTTCTTTCTTCCTCCACTTATTCATGATATACTCCAATGGATTGGCTATATGCTTTACTAAATTGATGTACCTAGAGAAACCTTTATCTGCCATAAATTAAAAATACAACTTAGTTTTGGAAGTCATTGAAAGTGATTCGATGGTAGATTAAATTTAGTCAGGTATTTTTTCTAAATTGCCAGTTGATGTTACAAAATATAATTACAGAGATACGTGAAGGCAACTTTTTGGCATTAGCTCGAGGGATATCTCTTATAGAAAACGAAGTGACAGGATATGAGCATATTCTTGAAGAGGCTAGCTTTTCTTCCACTCCTATCATAGGCATCACAGGGCCACCAGGTGCTGGTAAAAGCACTATTACCAATGGGCTTATTGAACACTTACTCACGCTTGATAAACGTGTAGCCGTAATATGTGTAGATCCTTCATCACCCTTTAATCTTGGTGCTATACTTGGCGACAGAATAAGAATGGGCGAGTGGTATGGAGATCCTCGGGTGTACATAAGAAGCGTTGCTACAAGAGGTGCGCTAGGTGGGCTAAGCGCTAAGATTATAGAAATAACAGACTTGTTGAGAATGGCCCCATTTGATTATATCATAGTAGAAACGGTGGGTATAGGTCAAAGTGAAATAGACATTGCAGGCCTTGCAGATGTAACAGTGGTAACACTTGTACCAGAAAGTGGTGACGAGGTACAGGCAATGAAAAGTGGAATGATGGAAGTGGCAGATGTGTTTGCAGTAAATAAAACAGATAGGCCGGGTGCAGAAACATTTGTAAAAAACTTGAAGGCGATGATAATGCCCAATTCTGCACTGGGTAAAATGATTCCTGTTGTAAAACTTGTCGCTAGTAAAAATGAAGGAATCGAAACACTTTTTAGCGAAATACAAATATGCATAGCACAACCAAGACATAGTAAACGAAAGCAAATTATGCTTGCAGAGAAAGCTTGGCAACTTTTACAACAAAAGAAAATGGCTACTTATAATAAGCAAGATCTTATTTCAAAAATTGAGGTGAGAATGAGTGATGCTGATTTTAATATTTATAGGCTAGTGGAAGAATTGGTATAAATCTAGTTGTAGGCTTTTAACTGCTCTTCAAATCTTCTTCCTCCTTCACCTCTATCTTCTTATTATTTTTCCACCACCTGTAACCTATAAAGCCCACAATAGAAAAAGGTGCAAGCATTAAATATAGAATAGCATTATTAAGCCCTAAAGCAGGCTTTTCTCCAAGTTGTGATGCTGTTTTTGTACACATAGCGCACTGAGCAGCTACATCTTGAAAGGCGAAAAACAAAAAGAAAATGGTTAAAATGAAAAGTATCTTTCTCATTTTGCAAAGTTACTTCAATGGCGGTGTAATGCCTTAGGGTTTTCTAAATTTTTGGCAAAAGATTTAATAGCCTTTACAATTAACCCCCAATAAATGGTAGATAATTGTCTTTAGTTATAATTTCAAAGGTTGCTTCTTGATAGGCCTTTCCAAAGGCTGCGGGCAGCTTAGCTTTTCCTTGTTTCCATTTCATTTCAAAAGCTGAGATTTGCGCATCTGCCTCTTCTATTACATCAATTTCTTGCTGATCGTATGTTCGCCAAAAATAGCTATTTACTTGCAGCCCTCTGTAGCCATTATATTTAATTCGCTCTGCACATACGTAGTTTTCCCAAAGCATTCCAACATCTTGGCGAACTGCTATTGGAGAAAAATTATTAATCAATGCATTTCTAATACCGTTGTCATAAAAATACCAACGGCTGCTCTTTACAACCTCTTTTCTTAGGTTTCTGCTAAAACCCCCTCGCTTATAGATAACAAAAACCTTTGTAAGTAAATCCAGATACCTATCTACCGTATTTTTACTCATACCGAGCTGCCTGCCTAGCTCATCTGAAGAGACTTCATTCCCTAATTGATAACACAATAAAACAAGCAAATCTTTTAT
>JBBRHK010000241.1:0-5125 GCA_038222815.1 Chitinophagales bacterium | reverse complement strand
TCTTCACACCTGTTTCTCTTATAAACTCCCTTAGTGCTTCATACTCCTCTACACTATCCGTCATTCCGGGAAAGACGAAATAGTTTAGACTCGTCCAGCCACCATATTTATTCATCACTTTTATCGTCTCTTTTAAGTCAGAAAACTGATAATTATTAGGTAAATAGTAAGACATGTAAATATTTTCCCTCACGGAATTTAGACTTACTCGGATGCTATTCAATCCGACCTTACAAAGTTCTTCCACTGCATCGGGCTTGCTACCATTACTATTTATATTGATGCTTCCTTTACTCGTATGTTTACGTATTTCTATAATGGCATCTCGCATTGTTTCCCACATTAACAATGGTTCTCCTTCACAACCCTGACCAAAACTCACAATAGGAAACTCCGCCGTTTCTAAATGCGGTACTGTAAACTCTACCACTTCCTCAGCTGTAGGTTTAAATGTGAGCCTATCTTGTGTACTTACAATCGTTTCTTCTTCTGGCTGAAAACTAATGCAACCGATACAATTTGCATTACAAGCAGGGGAAATAGGGATAGGGCATTCCCACCTACCAAGTGCTAAGTTTCTAGCCGCAGGGCAAGTGTAAGTATTACAACAATTATCCATCAAATGCTTTACCAGCCTGTTATTGGGATACGCATCAAGCAGTCTATTCACGCCAGTTTCTATCTCATCATCATCATATCCTGCAGCTTCTTGCCTTATATCTTGCTCTATTCGTACAGCAGGCACATAAATAATCTCATCTACCCAGCCAGCAGCTGTATAACAAAATAGGGGTAGCGTAGGCGCATCTTTCTCCGTTTCATACGCAGCCATATACAAGCCCGTATGTGCAGGAGGGATAAAAGCGGCAACAGCCCAGCCGAGTTCACAAACCCTCATCTCTCCAGTTTCTACATCAATGCCAATTCCTTTTCTACCAGGCAACTCGTACAACTGCCCGCCAGTAGGGAGTTCTATCCATTCGTCTTCTTGTATTGGCAGTGCATCCCAGCCACTACGACCCGTTACAAAAAGTGTTTCATCTTCAAAAATATTTCCTTTGCCATCACTATACATTAAGAACGGCGAATGTGGTAGTTGTACTTGCATAGGCTGCAAAAATACCTATTGTTTTGGGAATATGAGTTTAGGATAAATAAGTAGCCAATATTTAGGAACAAATGGCGTCTGCTTAGTCAGAAACGGCAGACCGATTGAACGTTGCCTCACATGACCAGACTCCAACAAATCTAATTTACTGCATTAGCAGAATAAAGAATTAAAGATTAAAATCATTCTCTTCAAATGGCCTAGGCAATGAATAAATCTATAGAAGCCAAGGCAAAGAAATTGAGGGTCCGGAAGTGGATCAAGGTATCAAAATAATTGATTTGGCCAAATAACAACAACTATCTGCAGATAAAACTTGACACATTGTCTGAATCGAGTTGAGGCTGTTTTTTACAACACTAGTTCAAATTTTTAGGCTTTCACTTATTTGTAGTAGAATGAAATATATGTATCCAAGGTATATCCCAATAAATGGACTTCTGCCTAATTATAGTAAAATACCGCTGTGTCTTCCTTTTATAAAAATAATTGTAAAGCATTTGGCTGAAAACTCCATTTTTATTTAGAGACCGTGCTACTTTGTTTAATAACTCGTCTACCGCAGTCTTGGAAAAAAATGAAATAGGTAAAGATGAAATGACAATATCTATAGGCTCTCTCACCACATCCGTAAATTCCCACGCACTTAGATGATGAATAATTACATTGGGGTAATTAAACCTTTCCTTTAAATATGATATCATCTCGTCGTTCATCTCAAAACAGTGAAGGACTGAATCCTTGTGCATTTTACCAGCAATTAATTTAGTAATGTTGCCAGTACCACTACCAAACTCTACAATTGTTTGCCTTTGACCTTTATCGATATATTTTGTAACTTCACTACCTGCTGAGTGGGAGGTTTCATAAATAGCTCCTGTACTTTTTATATTTTTACAATATAGAGAGAATTTTTTTAGTCTACTGAATGGCATTTTAAATATGTTAAATTTTTCTTCTAGATTTGTTTCGCTTTTTAAACCCACTATTTTATTCGCAAAAGTACTTATAGCTTTTTTTGTAGTAAGAGTAATTTTAATCACTGTTTTTGTACAAATATTCTATGGTAGTTTTTCGATTATTGCATATCACTGTTTCACTTTCTTTTTCATAGACTTCCTTGTTCTTAGTTTTTTATCTTTTCTGGCAAGTTCTATTAGGAAGCTGTATTATCTCAGTGCATTTTTACTATGGCTCTGGATAGTTCTAAATTTTCTATTTTATTTAAATGTATTCTTTAGCAATAATCTTCTCTTGCAGACCCTAACATTTAATAGAGTATTGGCCTATGTGCCCAAACTAGTTGGGGCAAATTCAGTTTACAACGTAAAATTGATCTCAGCCTTACTCATAGTATTTTTTATACTCATCCTTTTCTTAATCTACAAGCTATTAGGGCAAAGACTTTACACCAGAACTATTTCCAAAAAGAAACATATTCTACTAATAGCCACGGCTATTTTAAGTGGGTTAATAGCTATTTCGTTCAGGCACCCTGCTAGAAAAGTAAGTGAACCTTTAACCATATTTATCCGTGGTGAATTGGATAATATGGATGACCTAAATTCGCCCCAAAAAATTGAACTTTCAAAAATAGAAAAAGGAATTGCTGCTTCTTATACAAGCGAACTCCATAAGAACTCAAAAGACATTATTATTATTTTATTGGATGCGGTAAGAGCAGATCATTTACCTATGTATGGATACGATAGAGAAAATATGCCTTTTTTTGATAGCCTGTACAAGGCGGGATTAATTACCAAAGTAGACCAAGCTCTATCTACCTGTGCTTGCACTGATTGTGGCGTTCCATCAATGTTACAGTCTAAATCCATCTTAGACGTAAGTTACAATGCATTTTCTATCTTCCATTTGACCAAAAAAATCGGCTATCAGAATTTCTTCATAGCTCCATGTTTTGACAAATCTTGGCAAAGTGTTGATAATTTACTGCGGAAACAAGTTGATTATTTTTATGCTTCCGATAGCTCCGAATTGGACTTAAACGACGACTATAATATTTTAAATGCCTTAAAAAAATACCAAACAAGACAAAGCCATCCTTATTCTATTTCCATTTGTATAGTGCACATTCTACTGGCTTAAAACACAAGGAGTTTGGAAAGTTTATGCCTAATACTTGGCATCTCAATGATAATCTACAAGAAAAGATCTACAAGTCAAAAAACAATTTAGATAATGGAATCTTACAGGCTGATTTTATGATTAGAAAAATATTCGATGGCATGAAGGAAAAAGGATATCTACAAAATGCTGTTGTAGTTTTTACTTCAGATCATGGAGATGAACTTGGCGAGTTTGGTCAATTCCATCACAAGACCAATTTGAATTGGACAACTTTAAATATCCCATTAATGTTTTATGGAATTGACAGCAATAAGTTTGTGAACAAAAAATTTGCTAGGCTAATCGATGTTGCTCCTACCCTAGTAGAAGCAGCAGACTATCCAATTCCTTCTAGTTGGGAAGGCAAGTCGCTGTTAAGCCACCTGCCAGACAGCTTTAGTTATCATCAAACATATCTAAAAAGTAAGGTGAATATGTATTATTCAATTGTTTACTACACAGTAGAAGGCACATATCGCTATCAATTTAATCACGACTATTCAATGGAGGCTTTGTACAAAATTTCTGTAGACCGAACAGAACAGCATAATATCATAAATACAAATACAGCTATCGCGGACAAATTGCGCAATAAGTCAAAAAAAGAATTTGATAAAATATTTTGGATCCCACAATATTAATAAAATGAAGGATGAGTGTTTTAAAATTCTTTTCTCTCGTCGATTGAGAATTAGTAATTTTTTAAGCCTTGGCTTCACAATATTTTTTTTGAATATATTTCCATCATAGATAGTGAGATTTATTTTTAGCTTTATTCTAGCTCATAGTAATGTATACCTACGATAAGAAGCATCAACTTACCTATGGAATTTCTGTCAGAATGCTAATCAGATTTAAATATCTCATCTTAGAATATATATCGAAAATAAATAGTGTATTAGAACACAGAAGTGATTTATGACAGCAACATTGATTAGCAAGAACAGGGGTTTGATGTAAAGAATCCGTATTGCGAAGCCCCCTTTAACTAAGCGTGCCTAAATGCCAAATGGTTAATTAACCTTTCATAACATACTTGTGGAAATCATTCTACCCCACCCTCCCATTTTTTTCCGAAATTTGTAGGCTCCAACTACAAATTAAAATTACAGCAGCTAATGAATTTTTCCCATCTACACGTTCACACACAATTTTCTCTGCTAGATGGTGCTGCTTCAATAAAAGGATTGTATCAAAAAGCTATTGCAGATGGGCAACCTGCGCTTGCTATTAGCGATCACGGTAATATGTTTGGGGCGTTTGAATTTGTACGAGAAGCGTACAGACATAAGAATGACGATGGTACGCTGAAAGTGAAGCCTGTTGTAGGTTGTGAATTTTATATTACAGCAGATAGAACAATAAATACATTTACCAAAGAAAACAAAGACCCTCGCCACCATCAGATTTTATTGGCAAAAAATGAGCAGGGGTATAAAAATTTATTAAAGCTTACCTCCCTCGGTTACATAGAAGGAATGTATGGCAAATACCCTCGAATAGATAAGCAACTTATCCATAAATACCACGAAGGATTGATTGCTACAACCTGTTGCCTTGGCGCATTGGTGCCGCAGACCATTCTAAAATATGGCGAGGAAGAAGGCGAGAATGAATTAAAATGGTGGTACAATATTTTTGGCGAAGATTATTACATTGAACTGCAAAGGCACGGCATTCCAGATCAAGAAAAAGTAAATGCTGTCCTTTTAAAATTTGCCAAAAAGTATAATATAAAAGTCATAGCAAGTAATGATACGCATTATGTAGATCAGGATGACTTTAATGCACACGATATTTTACTTTGTGTAAATACAGGCGAGAAGCAAAGCACACCAGCCAACAGAGAATTTTCTGATGACGATGTCCACATTAAAAATAAAAGATTTG
>JBBRHK010000240.1:0-5128 GCA_038222815.1 Chitinophagales bacterium | reverse complement strand
CAATCTACGTGTGGAGTGTAATAGGCCTTGTTCTTACCTCTAAGAACGGATGCAATCTTTGCACACATGCGGCCTACGGTTTGATTAGTACCATCTACAACGTACCAATTACGTTGCACGGTAGCCTCGTTTGCATGTTTTGTGATGAAATGTAATTTACTCATCTAATTTTTTTTGTAGGCATCGGCTATCCCCGATTGCCCTTTTTTAATAATGAGGCGCAAAAGTAGATGCTTTTGTGGATAAACTGTGAAGTTTGGGGAGGTAAATTTAGAGGAGTGGTTGTAAGGTGTTGGTTTTCAATAAAAAATAATAGGTATTCTTAAATTCTTTTATTGCAGTGGTGGGTGTTGATTCTTTTTTAACACTAAGAGGAAGAGCCTATATATATAACTTCATCAATTTATTAGAGAGATTGATTATTTCACGCTTTCTGCACGGGGAACACAGAGTCAAAGCATTATGAGTTGAACAGCTTAATCGTCAGTTTGTGTCCTTAGTGTTCTTAATTCAATTGCTGTTGAAGACTAAATTATGATATCAAAAATATCTTAATATTTCCCTTGTGCCCTCCGTGTTAAAACTCCTTTTGAAACTATCTGCCCACGAGGACGGCCGGAGTGGAAAGACCAGCATTTTTAAATTCACTTCTATTTACTGGAGTATATTATTATAGCTTTTACTATTTATACCCCAGCCACGTCCTTGCTTCTTCATCAAAGAGCCAAAAAATATTATTCGCATAAGCAAAATTAAAAAACTCCGCTTCTGGCGCACCCTCTGGCAAATCTAAAATCATTGTGAGAAATCCTGTTTCCTTATCGTATAGTTCTATCCGCTCCCAAAGAATATTCAGGAAGCCCAATTCTGCTTTCTTTATTCCCGTATATATAAGAGTACCCTTGTTATAATCAAAGGGCTCTTCTGTGATATCTTCATCTTCCGGAATATCTTCCTTTTTAGAAACACCTAAATGTATCACAGTTTTACCTTTTAGTTGGCATACATCGTGATTATACTTATATAATTCGGATCCCAGAATAAAATAAACTGAGTTGCTCTTTGCATCATAGACTCCCGTACTTTGTGCGGAAGGTTGGCATTGCTCCTCATTTAATACTTCAATAGAGGAGGGTATCCCCTTAGCGTCCAACTTATATGAGAACCAACCATTATCACTATACTGATTACCTTCTATTCTTTTGAGTTTTGAATTGTACCACAAACCCCTACAGTCTGCCATTGTTGTCAGATTATCACTGCTAATCCTATTACCTTTTTCATCAAAAACAGAAGCTGGGAATTTTGTATTTCCTGACATTACAGCGTAATACTTTTTTTGAATAGGATGCCAGGCAACGCCTGCACCTCTAGTTCCAGAAAAACCATCTGTAGCTAGCTTCTTCTTCATGGCTAATTCCGTAGAGACCTTAACCAAAGTACGCTTTGTTTGTGCATTACTAGTTACAGCACAAAATACCAATAGGCTCAAAAAAAACAATGTCCTCATAATTTAAAGTTTTCACTAAGTAAATAATTTCTTAATACATTATCAAATATAATTGGAAAATAATATGAAAATTTTCTGATCAATTCCAATGAGCCGATAATTTGTGTGTACTCCTATCTAAATAAGAAAGAAGGATTTAAAAAATTCTTTTTTATCGCAGACTTTGCTCCTAAGAAATTTCGAAAGTAACCCTTCCTTGAGTAATTAAATATACCTTTATACCATTAATATTTTATCTCCTACCGAGTTTATAATTTGTAAACTTACATCGATATTAATTTAGCAATCTTCTTTATTAATTTTGTGCCATGAAATTATTACTATCCACGATTCTGTTTCTCTTTTCTACAATTCTATTCGCCCAAAATAAATCTTTAATCAGCGGCCCTTGGGCGGGCAACGTACAACTAAAAACCGCTACCATTTGGGCAGAGGTAAGTCCATCCGTAAAAAAAGTTGCGGTGCAATTTTACCTCTCTACCAATACTGCGGTAAAGAAAATAGTAATCTACAAAGGCACACTTGGGCAAGATTTTAATCCGGTGAAAATTGACCTCAATGGACTAGAGATAAATAGTAAATACAATTACCAACTCATCATTGATGATAAAATTGTTGCCACTCCATTTGCCACAGCATTTACTACCCAAGAGCTTTGGCAATACCGCAAGCCAGCTCCAGATTTTAGCTTCCTCGCCGGCAGTTGCCACTATGTAAATGAGCCAGCTGTAGATAGGCCGGGCAAGGGTTATGGCGGTGATTCCACCATATTTGAAACGATGGCAAAAACACCTGGCGCTTTTCATATATGGATGGGCGATAACTGGTACACCAGAGAGGTAGATTTTGGTTCGCCTTGGGGATTAAATTACAGAGCATCCCGAGACCGCTCACAAAAAACACTGCAAGCATTTATGGCGGCTATGCCTCAGTATAGCATTTGGGATGATCACGATTATGGGCCAAACGATGCTGGTAAAAGTTTTATTTTCAAAGAAGAAAGCAGACAAATTTTTAAAAACTATAGCGCCAATCCAAGCTATGGCGAGGACGGCAAAGGCATCTACACCCAATTTTCTTATAATGATGTGGATGTATTTCTTACTGATGATAGATATTTTCGCAGTCACGATGATATGAAAGATACAGTAGATGCGCTTGGCAAACCTACCAAAACATTCTTAGGAGAGCAACAAATGGAGTGGCTAAAAAATGCACTGCTTTTTAGCAAAGCACCATTCAAAATTGTAGTCATAGGTAGCCAGGTACTTAACCCATTAAATGAGTATGAGTGTATGCGCAATTACAGCAAAGAATACAATGAATTAATGCAATTTTTGGATGAATCGAAAGTGCCCGGAGTGGTATTCTTCACTGGCGATAGGCATCATAGTGAAGTTATAAAAATAGAGCGTCCTGGTATTTATCCGTTATATGATGTAACGGCTTCTAGCTATACTGCAGGTGTAAGTAAAGCTAGCGGCAAAGAAAAAGATAATCCAAACCGAGTAAAAAATACGTTGGTAGAAGAGAATAACTTTGCAAAGATTTCTGTGAGCGGTGCTTTTAAGAAAAGAATTTTAAAAGTAGAGTTTATAAATAAGGAGGGGGTTGTAAAGGGCAGTTGTGAAATTGAAGAAGCTGATTTACGAGTAAAGAAATAAAAGTGCAAAGTGCAACTTTTTTCATCGCAGAATGTTGAGAGTATGCGCACATTTGAAAAACAGAAAATAGGATTGCATTATGAAAAATGAATTTATACAATACTTAGAAAAGTATGAGGGTGTTTTAAAGGAGGTTTTTGAAAATAGATATCACGCTAGTGAGTTTGATATAGAGAGAAGACTTACTGCTGAAGAATACAATGCTATTATGGCACCAAGGCCATTAGCTGTTGCCATCCCCACAGAATATGGCGGTAGAGGACTACAGGTAAAAGAATGTCTTTCTATACTTTCTGCGGCATCTTATGAGAGCATTTCACTTTCATTAATGTTTGGTATCAACATCGCTCTTTTCCTAGAGCCTGTTGCAAAATATGCTGATGAATCTGTGAAGGCCGGCATATTTAAAAACTTCTTAGAGCATCAAAATATGGGCGGGCTTATGATTACAGAGCCTGATTATGGCAGCGATGCTTTAAATATGCAAACCTCTAATGAAAAGGTAGGAGATAGCTACAAACTGAGTGGTATTAAGCATTGGCAAGGACTTACTGGTATGGCAGATTATTGGCTCATCACTTCTAGAGAGAAAAATAACAATGGGGACCTAAATAGAGATATAGATTTTTTTATAACGGATAGCTCCAAGGAAGAACAAAAAATAGTAGTTGAGAAACTCTTCAACAACTTAGGACTAGAGCTCATACCATATGGTAAAAATATTATAGATGTTGTGGTACCTGAGCAGTACAAATTAATACCGCAGACTTCTGGTCTTAAAATGATGCTGGATATTTTGCATCGCAGTAGGTTGCAGTTTCCCGGAATGGCAATGGGTTTTATAAAGCGTATGCTCGATGAGGCTATTAAGCATTGTAGCGAAAGAACCGTAGGCGGAAAAAAACTAATAGAACTTGACCAAGTACAATACCAAATAGCACAAATACAAAGTGCATTTACAGTAGTATCTGCAATGTGCTTTAGAAGCAGCAGCGTGAGTGGTATAGAATATGACCTTTCTGCAGAAGGGATAGAAGCTAATGCTATGAAATCTTATGTTACAGATTTAATGCAAGAATCTTCACAAACCTTTACGCAGCTTTCTGGCGCTAATGGGTACCGCATCAGCAATATAGGTGGCCGTGGTATAATGGATAGTAGGGCGTTTCAGATCTTTGAAGGTTCTAATGAAATGCTGTATACGCAAATAGCAGATATGATTTTAAAGCTAATGAAGCGTGCTAAAGAATCCAATATTTTTACTTTCATAAAAGGGTTTAACCTCACAGAAAAAGCAGCTGACTACTTTCAAAAAAATATTGATTTTAATGTAATGGCAGGATTAAGCCAGCGTAAGTTAATTGACTTAGGAAAAGTATTTGCTCGCATCATTTCCGCCAACTCTGTACTAGAAATGGGCACAAAAGGTTTTAGAAATGATGTTATTGAAAACTGTATCAATATTATAAAAGTAGAAGTATCTACTTTCATCAGTTCTTTTCACACAGAAAACATAGTGATTCCTGTAACTGACTACTCAGATAAGAGCAGCTGGTATGATTGTGTATAGAAGTTTTATATATCTTTTTAATATATACTATCTATTGCATTATCAGCAGGCATAAAAAGTTCTAGGATACTGCTCCGGCATCCAAGGTAAAAAATTTTATATATGGGAATGACTTTTGAAGAGGCTTTCGCTACTTATATTAAAGACAGGAAAATAACCGCTTGGGGATTTCAACAGCCAGTAAAAACGCTTTTGGCAAATGGTTACTATGCCTATCCGGCTGGATATTATACGGAGTATGATAACCAATACAGGCTCATTTTTAATGGTGCTTCTATGGGACAGGCAGATATTCAGGAAGCCATAATTCTAGATCCTACTGGCCAACCTGTAGCTAGAGATACAGAAACGATTTATTACAATTTAGAAGATTAGCCGCACCAC
>JBBRHK010000239.1:0-5130 GCA_038222815.1 Chitinophagales bacterium | reverse complement strand
CAAACCTCAATAAGTTTATCCATCAGAAGTTTCCCTAAGCCATTTCCACGCATAGATTCTGTAACAATTAAGTCTTCTAAATACAATCGCTGTCCTTTCCAAGTACTAAAACGAATGTAGCAAAGTGCGAAACCAACTAGCTTGCCATCTACTTCTACTATCCAAGCTTCCCATACAGGCTTCTCTCCAAAACCAGATGCCTCAAAATGCTCAAAGGTAATGGTAACTTCTTCTGGTGCCTGCTCGTAAATGGCTAATTCCTTTACCAGCTCTAACATTGCTGGACAATCTTCTTTTACTGCGTTTCTTAGTGTTGTATTCATAACTAAAAAGGAAACTTAATTATGACTAAGGATAGTGAGGGTAATGCCATAGCCCTTGTAAGTATTATCTACTCTTTGAAACTCAAAATGTGTAAACTCCTTAAATACCAATCCCACATTGGCAGCATATATTTCTCTTCCAAGATTCTTTTCTGCATACTGAGTTTGTGGCGTTAATGGCAGTCCAATGCTATCATTTCTTTGCTGCACAGTGACTGTACTATCAAAACTAAGGCTACCAATGCTTTTTGGTTGATTAGCATTTTCATAAATGTAATCCCAATCATCTAGGAAGCGCACCGTAGAGCTGCCGGAGTAAGTATCTATAAAGCTATTGCCTTTCCAAGAATAACCTTCTCTAAAAGGTAGCTGTAGTTTTAAAAATCGCATATTATTTTCTACAAATTCTAGTCCTTTGCCTGTGTTGGTTGCTGTGAATGTTGCGTCAGGCGCATAGCTTCCACCGTTTAAAGGCTTGATATATCTAAAGATTCTCCATGAAGGTCTTCCAAGATTGTCAACAATAGTACTATTTACTTCATACTTTACTTTATAGCTGTGTATTTCTGAAAAAGCTCCAAATGATACGAATACAAGTGAGTCAATCCTATATTCTATAAACTTGCCAACTTTTAAAGGGTTGTAGGTTTCTATAGATGCCGTGTTTAACTGCTCGCTTTCTTTCTTGCAACTTACTAAAGTAGCAATCAATATAAGGCCAATTAAAAAGAGGTTTTTCATAAAGCAACTATTATTTCATTAAAATCATTTCTTCTCTTTGGATTATTCCTCCTCCTACCACATCATCTCCTTCATAAAACACTGCACTTTGTCCTGGTGCTATTCCTTTTACATCATTGTGAAACCGCACTTCTATTTTCCCATTCACAGAAGCAACAGCACTCATTGCTCCGGGATCTTTGTATCTAATCTTAGTGAGTAGTTCCATTTCATCCTCTATCCCATCATATTTTAGCCAGTTTAAACCTGTTACTACCATATCAGATTTTTTCAAGTCGTCTTCTGTACCAAGTACCACCGTATTAGTATCTGGTAGTATCGCTGTTACAAATGCTGGTGTACCTAGTGCAATATCTAACCCTTTCCTTTGTCCTACAGTATAAAATGGGTATCCTTTATGTTTACCTAGAATCTTACCATCTTTATCTACGAACATTCCACCATTCACTTTTTCCTCTAGCCCTACTACTTTTCTTTTTAAAAAGCCTCTGTAGTCATTATCAGGCACAAAACAGATTTCATAGCTCTCACTTTTCTTTGCGAGCTCAGGGTAACCATATTCTTCTGCCAATGCTCTAATTGCAGGTTTTCTGTATTGCCCAAGCGGCAGCATCGTTCTAGCTAGCAAGTCTTGCTGTAACCCCCATAACGCATAACTCTGGTCCTTATTTTCGTCAAGTCCCTTTCTAATAAAAAATCTCCCGTTATCGTGTTGTACAACTTGCGCATAATGCCCTGTTGCAATATAAGCACATCCAAGCGCATCTGCACGCTTTAGCAATGCTCGCCACTTTATATGTGTATTGCACATCACACAAGGGTTAGGAGTGCGACCAGCAATATATTCTTCTACAAAGTTGTCAATGACAAAATCCCCAAATTCTTCTCTTATATCTAAAATAAAATGCGGAAATCCGTGCTGTACTGCAGCTGTTCTTGCATCATTAAAACTCTCCAAATTACAACAACCTGTTTCCTTTTTACCTGTGGTTCCGCCGCTACCAGCATAATCCCAGGTCTTCATAGTGATACCTATCACCTCATACCCCTGCTTGTGCAACATTAATGCAGCAACCGTACTATCTATTCCGCCACTCATCGCTACTAAAACTTTTCCTTTACTCATTACAACTATTTATGCCTGCAAAGATACTCTTTATACGGTATCTTGATGAAGTGGGATGCAACAAGGAATACTTATTAAAATATTTTATAATTTGGGTATTTTGGTTGCTATGAAGCAATTTCTATATTGTTTGATTATGGGATAAAGAGATATGCATAACAAACCTAAAATATAAGATGTCGGTCCTCCTTATGAACTTTTCTAATGTTTTACTTGTAATTGCAGTTAATACCTTATAAATAATTAAAAAAAGAACCTATTTATTTGTACGCTTTTATAATTCTAATTAATTGTAATTTTGCGCTCAATCTAAAAAACTATCAATCATTTTAGAAAATAATACAATAGTAGTTAGTGTTTTAATGGCGGTGTTTAATACGCCTTTCGTTCTAGTAAAAAGGGCTATTGATTCTGTACAAGCACAAGACTTCAAAGACTTTGAATTAATAATTGTGGACGACGGTAGTGAGAACACTCTCAGCGGAAAAATATTGCAATATTGTGAGCAGCTAGGTATTAATATTATTTTTATAAAGCATAGCAATTGCGGGCAATCAGCTTCAATAAATAGAGCAGTAAAAATAAGTAGCGGTAAATATATCTCTATGATAGATTCTGATGATGAGTATAAGCCAAATCATCTCTCTATGTGCCTTGCAGAAATGAATGGCGCTGATTTAATTTCTTCTTTTACAGACACAGTTGTAGATAAAGAAGAAGATTATTATGTACCCAATAAGGACGATAATCAACAAAGTATTCACGTAGATGAATGTATTTTATTCGCAACACTTTTTGGTAAGCGAGAAGTTTTTGAAAAGCTAGCGTTTCAAAGTACGTATGCCGCAGACGCTGCTTTTTATGAGCGTGCTGCAATCGAGTACAATGTAAAAAAGGTAAATCTTCGTACCTATATTTATTATAGAAATATAGAGAACAGTTTATCTGCCACCCTAAAAAGAGCCCAAGTCACAGCTCCAGCCACATATTAACGATGGAAGTAAATAAGGAGAAAGCAGGAGATGTAATTTGTGCCACAATTCTTACTGGCCTATATGATGTAAATAGAAATGAGGTCATAGAGCCGAATGATTTCAGCAAGGTAAAAGCTTGGTATGATTCTGTGACTGAATTAAAGATCAATGCGATTATTTTTCACAATAGTTTTTCTGATGAAGTAGTGGCTAAATACGAAAATAGTTATGTCAGTTTCAAAAAGGTATTTTTTGACATCAGATTTAATGCTAACATTTTTCGATATTTAATTTACAGGGATTTCTTACAAGAGAATAGAGAAATTATACAAAATGTTTTTGTCACAGACATTACAGATGTTGTGGTGTTGAAAAATCCTTTCGAGGATGAATATTTTAAACAACATCCCAATGCGTTATTTTGTGGTGACGAAGAGAAATCTTTGGATAACGAGTGGATGAATGAGCACGTAACTCATCTAAGAAATAATATTAATGAATACGTAGATTTTGAAGCTATTCACAAAGAAAGTAAGCTTTTAAATTGCGGTATTATTGGAGGAGGTATTAGCACTATTCT
Source organism: Chitinophagales bacterium (assembly GCA_038222815.1). Classification (GTDB taxonomy): domain Bacteria; phylum Bacteroidota; class Bacteroidia; order Chitinophagales; family Chitinophagaceae; genus Ferruginibacter. The sequence goes on along the minus strand of JBBRHK010000239.1, from coordinate 1,386 downwards.
TACTTTAATGGAGCAATTGTCCTTGCTTCACGAGACCTACAGTCTTACAAATAAGTCAGCATTTACCTTAGATATGGGAGCTTTTAATTTTATAGCTCGCACCCAATTTGAAGGGCTGATTATCCACGGCAAACCAGTAAATACTGTTTTTAAGGGGTATCAGAATGAAAATGAGGATTGCTGGTTTAGGCACAAATAATCTGTTATGTAATAGCTTTGAATATCAACAAAATAAACGTTGAAAATGAGAGTTGTGAAACTATGGCTCCGAACTTGATAATGTTCTTAATTTGGGAGAGGATCTGAACTATCTTAGCGGATAAATATTACAGCGTTAAGTCTTTCTTAAATCAAATTACCAATTCATTAGCCAAATAGATAAAAATATTATCTTGCGGCTCATCTAATAAAACTATATGAAAGGATTTTTAATCGGATTTAATATTTTACTGCTTGCCGCTGTTAGTTTTTTATTTTACAAGGTTTTTTCTAAGAGTGCAGCTGCTCAGCCAGCCGCCGTTTCCCTAAAGAATGAACAGGGTGCTGTAAATACTACAGGTAGAATAGCCTATGTGGAGTTGGATTCTTTGTATGAAAATATAAAGTACATCCGAAATATGCGAGAAAGCTTAGAGGCAGAACAAAAAGCCATTGAAAGAGAATGGACAAATGGAATGCAGGGACTAGAGGCTAAGAAAAATAACTTTATTTCTAAAAACGGAAATAATATCACTCAAGAGATGGCTGAGCAATTTCAGAATCAATTATTACAAGAGCAACAAAATATTGAAGGTAAGAAACAAGGTTCAGCTGGTAAGTTATCAGACAAGAGTTATCGTTTTATGGATGATGTACAGACTAAAATGAAGAAGTTTTTACTAGATTATAATACCAATAAAGGATACTCCTACATACTTACTTCTGGTACTGGGTTAGACTATATGATATTTAGGGATAGCACACTCAATATAACGGACGATGTAATAAGCGGAATGAATGATATGTTTAATAAAAAGGATTAGAGTACTACGAATCAATTTTTAGAAGCCTTTCTTTGTAAAAAGAAGGGCTTTTTCTTTTTGTAGAAATATTAAGAATGTAGCATAATGTTTTATATTGCCGAACTAAAGGTCTTCGGTGATTACTAAACCTAGGCATCAATAATATTTCTATAAATTTAATAATCATATGCAAGATAAAGTAGGACAAGAAGCAGCAGTAGGATACAAACCTACGCTTGGTTTATTAGATGCTACAATGATTGTAGCAGGCAGTATGATAGGCTCAGGAATATTTATTGTAAGTGCCGACATTACAAGAAATGTAGGCAGTGCAGGTTGGCTTATTGCTGTGTGGCTCATCACTGGGTTTATGACGCTCACTGCT
>JBBRHK010000238.1:0-5144 GCA_038222815.1 Chitinophagales bacterium | reverse complement strand
GATATGCTGCGCCGCTAAGACCACCAATCCAAATCCTTTTTTTTCTGTCCATTCCTGTCCAACGCCACAATTCCATACTTGCCTTACTCTCTGCATAAGCGCTGTATGCGTGGCCTATCTTATCTATTCCTTTCCACTCATTTAAATCATTAAAAAAACGAAAGCTACCTTGCGGATAATCTTTGTACCAAGCAGCGTACAAACCAACCATTCCTACAGCGTAAGTACTAGCTTGTGCTATAGCCATTCCCCTAATTCTCTTTTTCTTTTGCGCTTCCGTAATTCCAATGAACTGAACCATTTCTCCAGTAGGATTTCCAAGACTATCCATTACTAATGTCGGCTCGTTAATTTGCGCATTTACTTGTTTAGATGTTAGCGTAATGGTCATCAGAATAATGATGGCAAAAAAGTGCTTCGGACTCAATATTTTCTTTAGCGTAGTTAACAAGGAAGTTTTTATTATATTTCGGACGCAAAAATAGCTTTTATATCACGGAGTTATATACGAGATACCTATTAATAATGTTCAAAAAAATCAAAATTATTATCAAGGCGTATCCCGTGGGCCAAATAAAATAGAAAAATAAACACACGAAAGAAGTATTTTTGAAGACATACTTAAATTCCTTAAATAATGGATAATATCATATCAGAAAAAATAAATAAGTGGCTCACAGGTAACTACGATGAGGCTACAAAGGAAGCCGTAAAGGAACTGCAACGGGGAGATGAGAAGCTGTTACAAGAAGCTTTCTACAAGAATTTAGAGTTTGGAACTGGCGGACTCAGAGGCATTATGGGTGTAGGAACTAATCGTGTAAACAAATACACTATTGGTATGGCTACGCAAGGGTTTGCTAATTATTTAAACCAAAGTTTTGGCGGAGAAATATCAGTAGCTGTTGCACACGACTGTAGAAATAACAGTAAAGAATTGGCAAATATCACCGCAAATGTATTCGCCGCAAATGGTATTAAAGTATATCTGTTTGAAGACTTACGTCCCACTCCAGAGTTAAGTTTTGCTATAAGACATCTAGGTTGTAAGGGTGGAGTAGTGCTTACTGCCAGTCATAATCCTAAAGAATACAATGGCTATAAGGCTTATTGGGATGATGGTGCACAACTTGTACCACCGCACGACAAAAATGTGATTACAGAAGTAGAGAAAATTACCGATGTAAATGATGTAAAATGGACTGGTGGAGAAAAGAATATTGAAATTATAGGAAAGGAGCTAGACGATGCTTATGTAAAAATGGTAAAAGGGCTAAGTATTTATCCTGATGTAATTAAGGAACAAGCAGATTTAAAAATCGTTTACACACCAATTCACGGTACAGGAATAAAATTAGTGCCGCAGGCACTAGAAGCCTTTGGATTTACCAATGTAACTGTTGTAGAAGAGCAGAGTACTCCTGATGGCAATTTCCCTACGGTAGAATATCCAAATCCTGAAGAAAGAGAAACGATGAGTATTGGTCTTGCGAAAGCGAAGGAATTGGATGCAGACATTCTTCTTGGAACGGATCCAGATGCAGATAGAGTAGGAGTTGGCGTAAAAAATAATAAAGGCGAATGGGTACTTTTAAATGGTAACCAAACGGCGATGATGGCTTTCACTTACATTATGGAGGCAAGAAAAAATAAGGGTATCGCTGCGCCAAATGATATGGTGGTAAAGACGATTGTTACTACCAATATGATTGATAAAATAGCGGCTGCTAATGCTGTAAAATGTTACAGTGTGCTTACCGGGTTTAAATGGATCAGCAGTTTAATAAAAGAGAAAGAAGGGGTAGAAAATTATGTAGTAGGTGGCGAAGAAAGTTTTGGATTGATGATAGGAAATGAAGTGAGAGATAAGGATGCCGTAAGTGCCGTAGCACTTATTTGCGAGATGGCAGCGGTAGAGAAAAGTAAAGGAAAATCCTTGTATGATAAATTGATTGAGCTTTCTGTACAACACGGACTTTATTTGGAAGATTTAATAAGCATTACAAAAAAAGGAATGGACGGTGCAGATCAAATAGCAGCGATGATGACTGAAAGCAGAAACAATCCACCGCAAGAAATTGTAGGCATAAAAGTAAAGCAGCTACTGGATTACGAGAGTCAAGAAGGAAAAAATCTAATAGAGGGAACAACTTTCAAAATCGACTTGCCAAAGAGTAATGTGCTACAGTACATTTTAGAAGACGATACAGTAATCTCTGCAAGGCCTAGTGGCACCGAACCTAAAATAAAATATTATTTTAGTGTGAATCAAGACATCAATAGCGAAGCAGAATTTGATAAAGGCTTGGAATCATTGCAGAAGAAAATTGTAGCCATTCAAGAAGAAATGGGTTTAAAAAAATAGGAGCGTAAATAAATGAGAAAACTAGAAGATAGTTATAGACACAAAGGATTAAGGAAGAACTTAGTAAAACTTTTAGAAGGAAAAGGCATTAGCTCTCGCAAAGTTTTAGATGCTATAAATGAGGTGCCTCGTCATTTTTTTTTAGACTCTGCGCTAGATGAGCACGCTTATGAGGATAAAGCATTGGCTATAGGCGAAGGTCAGACGATTTCTCAACCCTACACGGTGGCTTATCAGTCCCAATTGTTAGATGTACAACCAAAAGATAAAGTGCTTGAAATAGGCACTGGCAGTATGTATCAGGCAAGTGTATTGGCTGCACTTGGTGCAAAAGTTTTTACCATAGAGCGGCATAAAAAACTATTTGAAAACACCAAGAAATTTCCTTTTGCAAAACAATATCCAAATATAAAATTCTTTTATGGCGATGGATTTTTAGGCCTGCCCACTTTCGGACCTTTCGATAAGATTATTATTACAGCTGCAGCGCCACACATTCCAGAAAAATTGGTTGCACAGTTAAAAGTTGGTGGCTATATGGTCATTCCATTAAATGAAGATGCCGCACAGGTTATGTACCGACTTACTAAAAATGCAGATGGAAGTGTGACAAAAGAAGCATTTGAGGCGTTTAGTTTTGTGCCAATGTTGGCTGGAAGGGTGATATAGTTTTTAGTGATGAGTGATTAGTGATGAGTTTTTTATAATCTGAAGAAAATTACAATTTCGGTTACGTCTTATTGTTGAAGACTACAAATCTAACCTCCTAAACGTCTAATCGACTAAACTCTCTATTCGCCGCGGCGAACTAAACCCTAAACTTCCTAAACTTCCTAAACCCCCAAACCTATTTTCCTCATCAAAATACTCGCATTCATACTCGTACAAATTCCTTTTTTCAGTTTATAATCAAAGAATAATTCTTCACCACTTACTTGTACATCAAAGTGGCTGTTTACAATATTGCTAGGGTAATCTTTTTCCATAGCAGCAAGTTCTACATCGTGTGTAGCGAGAATGGCTGCCTTCTTTTTTGTGATTAATTGCTTGATGAGTGCAGCAGAGCCTGCGTGTCTATCAAAAGAATTAGTTCCTCTAAGAATTTCATCTAGTAGAATAAATACTTCTTCGCCAGCATTTACTTGTTCGATTATTGTTTTTAATTTTTTAAGCTCTGCGTAAAAGGTACTCGTACTTTCTTCTAAGTTATCTGCAATACGCATACTGCTCATTAATTGTACGGGGTACATCGTAAACGAAGTAGCACATACCTTACTTCCTGCCATTGCTAAAATAATATTGATACCAATGCTTCTTAAAAATGTACTCTTGCCTCCCATATTGCTTCCCGTAACTAGGTGAATCTCTTCTTTAGTATTTACCGCTACATCATTGTTTACTCTTTTGGTAATCGGAATTAAAGGATGCCCTAACTCTGTAGCTTGGAAAGAAAAATAATCCTCAGCAAATGATGGTTCCACCCACTCCGGATGGTTGAAACTGAGCATTGATAGGCAATTCAACGCTTCCACTTCCGATAATACATCAAACCAGTTTTTAATTTTTGTTTTATTTTCTTCCTTCCATTTTTCTAAATCAAGGACCTGCTGCAAGCTCCATAATAGAAAAATGTTCAATGGAAACGACAGGACAAGGTTGTATCTTAAATCTAATCTTCCCAATATCTTACTTAGTTTTTTTATCGATGTGTAAGCAGTTTGATCCTTATCATTCTTAAGGCTAGACTGCAATTTTTTCCACAGGGGAACTTCAAAATGTTCTTCTTCAAAATGCTTAATCTGCACAGCAAGAACAGAAATAGGAGCAGACATACTACTTAGCGTGTTGTGAATAGGTGCTACTACTTTATTTATTTGAAATGCAATTACTGCAAATACAAATAGGGATAAATAGAAAAAACTCATTGAAAGCACATCAAAAAAAGTAAGGATGGAAATGCTGATTATTACGGCAGGCAGCAAGTAGCGTAACCATTTCCAGCCCTTAAAGCCAATAAAACTGTTGGGTAATCCTATCCAAGTTTCTAAATTATTTTGCATAGTAAGATTCACTCTTTCTTGCTTACCCATTGCCATCCAATCTTGTATCCAAGCCACCTTCTCAGTGCCTTCTTTGGCGGCTTCCTGCCTTTGTTTTATCGTTTGTAAGCTGGTAGGATACAGTAGCCAATCCGCTAGTTTCTTTTCTCCCTGTTCAGAATTTGTTCTATTGATGTATTGAAAAATGGACGCATTGCCTACCACATCCATATCATCGGCATAGAAATGATTGATGGGTTGCTCAAGCTGTCCATTATAAAAATGTTTGTAAGTAAAATTTTGTGCCTTTAATTCATCTTCTTGTATGGCTATCAGTCGCTTTGTAAATATTATTTTATCTCTATTATCTAAGTCAACGTGGATAAGCCTTACAAATATGATACAAAGTACAATAGTGACTGGTACATAATACATCCACCCAAGTTGAAACAACAGATAAAATACAGCGATGATGGTAAGGACGGATCCAAGGCGAAGCCAGCCAAACACAGATTTCCGCTGTTGCATTTTTTTTAAATTGGCTTGATGTGAAGCCAATTGTTTGTGATAAAACTCTAAAGGTTGATTGTCTACTTCCATACTCATTCGTTAAAAATACAGATGCTTCTCCATCTTTTAGAATAATGCAGTTTCTTTTTGATAAATTTGCATTTGTCAAACGACACAAATGGGGCCGTATTGGCTTTTGACAGCAAAGATCTTTGTAAGTGTAAGCATGT
>JBBRHK010000237.1:0-5169 GCA_038222815.1 Chitinophagales bacterium | reverse complement strand
TTACGTAGAGAGATTGCTCGTTTATCTCTTCAACGCCTAGTAAGCGATGGAAGAATTCACCCTGCAAGAATTGAAGAAGTGGTGGAAAAAACGAAGCGTCAGTTAGATGATCAGGTAATGGAAATTGGAGAACGTACTGCTATGGAGCTTGGCGTTCACGGTCTACACAAAGAGTTGATAAGAATGGTAGGACGTATGCGTTTCCGTTCTTCTTATGGCCAGAATTTATTGATGCATAGTAGAGAAACCGCCAACCTTTGTGGTATTATGGCTGCTGAACTTGGTCTTAATCCTAAGCTTGCAAAGAGAGCCGGACTATTACACGATATTGGTAAGGTTCCTGATGAAGAAACTGAATTGAGTCACGCATTGCTAGGGGCAAAACTAGCTGAGAAATATGGAGAAAATCCTGCGGTAGTTAATGCCATAGGCGCTCACCATGATGAGATGGAAATGCAATATGTAATCTCTCCTATCATTCAGGCTTGTGATGCGATAAGCGGTGCAAGACCGGGTGCAAGAAGAGAGATTATGCAGCAGTACATTCAGCGTATCAAAGACCTAGAGAAACTAGCTTCTGACTACAATGGTGTAGAGAAGGCTTATGCTATACAAGCAGGTAGAGAACTTCGTGTAATTGTAGAAGCAGATAAAGTGAGTGATGCAGATAGCGATAAGTTGAGTTTTGAAATTGCTCAAAAAATACAAGAAGAAATGACTTTTCCTGGTCAAATAAAAGTGACGGTTATTAGGGAAAAGAGAGCGGTAAACATTGCTCGTTAAGATTGCAAATTAAATTCAAAAAAGACATCTCCTTTAGAGCTGTCTTTTTTATTATATAGTACTGCCGTATGTCGCAAGAAAAAAAAGGAAGTAGTTGGGGTATCCTCAATTGGAGAAACTGGCATTATCATGTGAAGTATGTCATTGCTGGTCCAGCTTGGCTTTGGTACATCATAAAGTCTGGTAATGTGTGGTTTTTTACTGCTGCCGACCCTACGCTCACTTTTGGAGGAATGGAAGGTGAGGGTAAAGAAGAGATGTACAATCAGCTCCCTGCTGGCACTTACCCAACCACTATCTATATTAACCCAAATGAAGATTTCAATTTAGTAGAGGAGAAAATAGAAACCAAATTCCCTTTTCCATTTATTGTGAAGCCAGACATTGGAATGATGGGTTTTATGTTTCGTAAAATAAATAATCTTGCTCAGCTAGAGGCTTATCATAAGACGATGACTACGAAATACATCATTCAAAACCTGATAGAGTATAGGCTAGAAGTAGCAGTGATGTACCACAGGATGCCCGGCGCAGAAAAAGGAAAGATTACAGGTTTAATATCAAAAGAACCAGCCTTTGTGATAGGTGACGGTGTAAGTAGTTTAAAAGAATTGATTCTTTCTCATACGGATCCAAAAATTGATAAGGAAAAGACATTAGTAAAATTCCAAAATGAATTGAACAATGTGTTATCTATAAATTTCAAGCTCCGTCTGAGTGATGCAAGCAACAGAGGACAGGGCGGAATAATGCACGACTTGTCACATCTGATTGATGAGGAGCTAGAAGAAATGTTTGACAAGCTAAGTCTTTATGCTGGTCAATTTTTTTACGGACGCTACGATATTCTTTGCAACAGCGTGGAAGATTTGAAGAAAGGCCTTAATTATTCCATCTTAGAGTTTAATGGCACTGGTGCTGGTCCTCAGCGCTTTCACACCGTAGATAACTTCAAGCAAGTAGTAGGTATTATTGTAGAGCATTGGCGTCTAATTTATGTAATTGCTAAGAAAAACAGGCAACTTGGTGTTCCTAAATGGGGATTTTGGAAAGGACTAAAACACCTGCGTTGGGCAAATAAAAACCTCAAGCATTTGCAAAGGCTTGATAAGGAATTTCAAGCGACCTAATTATACCTTCATTATTTTATTACCTGCAATTGCGTAGTATTGGCAGCCTTTTACAGCTTCGCCAATGTGCAACCCTGTAAATAAACTAAAGGCGGGCAATACCATTGCTGATTCAGTAAGTGTAAAGCAAGGTAGCCGCATTCCTTGTTTTGCTTTACCGATCAGCCGTACACCTGGGTGAAGGTGACCGCTGATGGTTATCAGATCTTCTAACGGTAATTTTGGTGTCTTATGTACAAATCGAAAAGGAGCAATATCTAAATACTGCTGCACCAATGTAATGTCCAATTTTTTGTAAAACGAAGCTGGCAACTTATCGTGATTGCCTTCTACTAAGATAATTTCTAACGCATCAAAACTGTTTCTCCAATTAAAGAACGATTGTATATCATTATTAAAATCTTGATGAAACATATCACCCACCACAATTAATTTTCTTGACGGAAACTGAGCAAGCAATTTTGAAATATTCTCTAAATCATTTTCTTGCACACTTGATGGAATGGCCATTCCGTGCTGACGGAACAGGGCTGTCTTACCGAGATGTAAATCTGCAATAATGATTAATTCTTTGCTAGGCCAAACTAATGCTCGACCGGCCGTGAGTAATAATCGTTCGTCTTTAATTTCTAATTCTATAAATTCTGTTATCATTTTCTCTACTACCATTTTACCATATCCGCCTTCATCTTCTTTATTCTTTCTTCTATACTTTCACTACTTATTGCGTTTCTCTTGCTATCTACTTTTATAGGAAAACTTAATGGCGTGAATGCTCCTCGAATTTCCGTCAAAATAATATCGCTTTGTTCTATTCTCTGTAAAGCCGCTGCCAGCCTTGGTTCTTCTAGTTGCTGATAAAAGACTTCATCATAAGATTGTCGAAGCAATAAACTATTGGCTTCAAACTGCTCAAATACATTAAAGAAAATACCAGCGGAAGATTGCAAATTTTTATTGGTTTGAAATTTACCTCTGTTGTTCTGTAAAATTAACCCAGATATTGTTGCAATATCCCTAAACTTTCTTCTTGCCATCTCCGTGGCATTGATGCTATTTTGAATATCAGAAATTAAGTTCTCTGGCGTTAAAACTTTTCGTAGCGTGGGCTCGTCCAATTGTAAATCCACATCCGTCAGTAATTCAAACCCATAATCATTCATAGCGATGGAAAAAGAAATAGGCGATAACTTACTCAGCCTATAGGCTATAAGTGAACCCATCACTTCATGAACAAGCCTTCCCTCAAAAGGATAAAAGAAAAAATGAATTCCTTCTTTGTTGGTAATCTTCTCTACTAAAAGTTCATTTGCTTTTGGGACGTGACTCATAAATGCTTGTTTCTCGAAAAGCGGTTGTAATGCAATCAATTCCGGATCTACACTATTGCCATAATAGGCTTCTGTAAATTTATCTCTTAGCACTTTAGTCAAATTACTGCTTAGTGGCAACCTACCTCCTAGCCAACTCGGAGCAATTGCCTTCTTAGCTTTTGATTTTCTTACCTGTACCGTCATATCTTTTAGTGCAACGAAATCTAAAATATGACCACCGAGAACAAAACTATCGCCGGCATTTAATTTACTTACAAAATATTCCTCTACCATTCCAATGTACCCACCGCTCAGAAATTTTACTTTAAGCATTGGAGCACTTACAATTGCTCCTATATTCATTCGATGATTCATTGCGGTACGCCTACTCGTGACCTTATACAATCCATCTATGATTTCTACTTTTTTAAATTCCTCATAAGCACCAAGTGAACCTCCTCCAACAGTTATAAATTGTAAGATCCAAATCCATTCTTCTTCGTTTATTTCAGAAAAAGCGTGGGTGTTTTTTATTTCTTTAAATACTTCTTCCGCTCTAAAACCATTCCCTACAGCCAATGTGACTAGATATTGTATGAGCACATCAAAAGTCATTACCATTGGCGTTCTATCTTCTATTAAATTTAGTTGCTCTGCTCTTTTAAGGGCAGCGGCTTCAACTAGCTCTAAGGAATGTGTCGGTAAAAAATAAATATTACTCACTTCATTCGGACTGTGGCCACTACGACCAGCCCTTTGTAAAAATCTAGCTACACCTTTTGGAGAACCTACTTGTATCACAGTATCTACAGGCTTAAAATCTACACCGAGATCTAATGAAGAAGTACAGATGACCACCTTCAAAACGTTGGCGTGTAGCGCATCTTCTATCCAACTGCGCAATTCTAAATCTATAGAGCCGTGGTGTAATGCAATAGCGCCAGCAATATCAGGATAGACTTGTAGAATACGCTGATACCAGGCTTCGCTTTGTCCTCTTGTATTTGTAAAAATTAAGGTGGTATTACTTTTTTCAATAATTGGAACAACAAGTTCTGCCAAGTTTAATCCCATATGACCAGCCCAAGGTAGAGTATCAATTTCTTCAGGAATGATAGAAATGATATTAGTCTTTTTTCGTTCTTTTGTAAGTACGAGTGTTTTGTTTTGATTGCCCGGAATTAAAACTTCTAATGCTTCATCGATGTTGCCGATGGTAGCTGAAATACCCCACACACGTAAGTTTGGCTGCAATCCTTTCAATCTACTTAGAGCCAATTCAGTCATCACTCCTCGCTTAGAACCCAAGAGTTCGTGCCACTCATCTACTGCAACACATTGTAGGTTTTCAAATAGTAAATGATGATCTTTTTGTGCTAGTAAAAGATGAATAGTCTCTGGCGTAATAATTAAAATTTGAGGAACTTTTTTCAGTTGTCTAGCTCTTTCTGCTATTGGCGTATCGCCATTTCTCACTGCCACTTGCCAAGGAATCTCCAATTCATTCAGTGCTGTTTGCATAGCCCGATTCAAATCTTTTGCTAGCGAACGAAGTGGCGTTACCCAAAGCAATTGCACGCCCTTTACATTATATCTATCCTTATTTACCGCATCAATTATGACTGATAAAAAAACAGAAAAGGTTTTACCAAAGCCTGTTGGCGCATTTATAATTCCAGAAAATCCATCTTCATATTTCTGCCAGCTTTCTTTTTGAAAATCGAAAGGTTTATTTCCAGCGGCCTTCATCCACGCAATGATTTTTTTGTAACCCTTAGTTCTACTTATCTGCATGCGTGGTTGTTTTCAAAATATTCTTGAGGTCTTCTAAGGTATTGATATCTGATGGCTTTTTATCTTGTCGCCACCTTTTTATTCTTGGAAATCTAAGTGCAAGACCAGCTTTGTGTCGGCTACTTTCTGCAATGCCTTCAAAAGCAATC
>JBBRHK010000236.1:0-5200 GCA_038222815.1 Chitinophagales bacterium | reverse complement strand
GCCAAAGTAGCTCTACACCAGTATTGCTGCTATGTCCAGCATTCTGAAATACATTATAAATGAGAGTACTCGGTGGCACTTGCGTTCCTATTCTTATAATAGTTCCTTGCGTGCTGCGATGGTAAGCCGCAGAATAGAAATAGCCTTTCTTAAAACTAGTTTTGTACCCTACTTCATAACTATTTGTAAACTCTGGCCTTAATCCTGGATTACCCACTTTAATAATTTCTGCATCATCATACTTTGGAAAAATACGGATGTCTACTTCATTAGGTCGCACTACCCTTCTGTTATAAAACAAAGAGATTTTATTCTTATCATCAATCTTGTAGGCCAGTCTCACATTAGGGAAAGGCTGCGTGTAGTTATAGCCATCACTTTTATAAGTGTTATGGTCTGGGTTTACTTCATAATTCAAATCTACATACTCTACCCTAAGACCAATCTCTGCTTCAATCTTATTACTCTCATACACATAATTACCATACACAGCAGGAATGATTTCGCTATAAGTTGCTTCACCACCTGCACCTACATCTAGTGGAGAATTTAACCCAGGCTTAAATTGCATATTAGTAGGTATATTTCTATATCTAAATTTTACACCTGTTTCTAATCGTCCGTGTTTTAATGGCTTAGTATAATCCAAATTAAAATCTGCCACATGTTCATCAGACAATAGTTTGAAAGAATCTAATCCTACAAACGTCGGAAGCGTATTTACGAAGTTATACTTCTCATCTTCTCTATGAAAGGTATAATTAAACCCTGCATTCAGAACGTGGCCAGCTTGCTTAAACTTATGCTGAAAAGCTAATGTAGCGGCAGCTGTAGTTTTCAGTTCATCTTCTAAAAATTGCCAAAGTCTATTTCTATTCGCTATTTCTTTATCAAAGAATGGCTGATCTCCTCTATCTATTATTTTTTCTGTGCCAAACAATCCAGAAACAGTAAACATATCTCTTGAGTTGATGTTCCAATCTAAACCAGCTTTTGTAGTTACAAAATGAGTATTTCTATTTCGCTTGGTTTGTTGATTTATAACTGTACCGTTATCAAAGGTTCTGGTTACAAATTCATTTTTATTGAGCGTTTCAGTATATAACCAATCTGCCTGCATAAAAGCATTCACTTTATTTTTTCGATAGTTTAAAGACAGCGAAGGATTAATTTTTGGCGTAGCCTGATATTGAGGTCTGATGGTGGGAAGATTGGCTTTCTTCTCCCACAAAGCACCAAGCCCTGTGGTAAAGCCTATCTTGCCATTAAAGCCCTGCTGTTTATTTTTCTTATAAATAATATTGATAATACCCGCACTACCATTCGCATCATATTTTGATGATGGATTGTTAATGATTTCTATTCTTTCTATAGCCGATGCAGGAATATTGTCAAGACCAGTCTGGCTACCGAAACCAGTAAGTGCCGTTTGCTTACCATCTATTAAAACAGCGATTTTGCTACTTCCTCTAAGTTCTACTTTACCATCTTCACTAGTGGTAACGCCGGGCAGATTTCGCATTGCTTGTAGCACCGAGCCGCCAGCCTGGCTTACGTTATCATTAAGGGAATAGGTCTTCTTGTCGAGTTGATCGCTAAGTTCTTCCTTCTTTGCTTGTACAACAACCGCCTGTAAATCGACAGCAGCACGCTCCATTTCTACAACTCCTAGATCTAAGAAATTACTGAGCGAACCCACAAGAACAGGCAAAGATTTTTTTTGAAACCCAGCGTAAGTAGCTTCCAAAATATACTCGCCAGATGATAAGTTGGCAATGCTAAATCGCCCCTCTTCATTGGTCACAGTTCCAGTTACAAAGGCACTATCCTTTTTGGTTTTTATCACAACATTGACGAAAGGCAAAGCTGCTTTATCTGCAGTTCCCTTTATAACTCCCGAAACAGTGGCCACGTTACTCTGAGCATTTGCAGAATGCATCAACCCAATTGATATTAATACGAATACTAAAACTCTTACAAACATATAATTCTACCTTTTTTCTAATTATCCTTTTACAATTTTGATAAATTTTCCATCATTATCAAAGATTAAATCCATTCCCTTGATTTCTACTTCATAAGTAATAACTCCTTTTGCATCTGTAAGTTTGGCCGCCTCTTTCAATTTCTTACCTGTGTAATTTGCTTTTGTGTAATCAACAACTGATGTTGGTAATTCACTAATCGCAATTCCAATTTCTGTCTCTTCTATTATGCCACTAGCATCCATCACTACGGAGTAATCTGTTTCCTTCATTTCAAAACTAGCTTCGTATTTATCACCCTCCTTGTCCCATTTCACTTTTGTAACTGTAGGATAAGCTTTTTGAAAAGCCGTCATTACAGCAGCAGGTACATTTTCTTTTTTAATTTTTTGTGCATAGCTAATGCTTGCAAGAAGCATTAAGGATAATGCAATGGTTAACTTTTTCATTTTTTCTTATTTTAGGTGATAATTAATTTTTACAAAGGTTATACCCAATGTTGAATTTATTCTGAACGATCAAAATAAAATCAAGAAAATATGAAATTGATTCTCGTATTCATATTTTAATTCCCATCCATTCAAATCCGCAATTTTCTTTACGATCGATAAGCCCAAACCATTTCCCTTTTCTGAGGTATTAATCTTTGAAAAACGTGTAAAGAGTTTGGCTTGATTCAATTGAATTGCCTTCCCAGTATTTGATACCTTGAGATAATCATTTCCTACTTCTATGTATATATTACCAGCTTCTACATTGTGTTGTATGGCATTTAAGAATAAATTATTCACCAGCATTTCTAATAACGCTTTGTTTGCTAATACTTTTCCTTCCTCAATAGTATTGAACTCTATCTCAATATTTTTTGCTTCTGCCTGCTCTGTAAAGAAATTTAAATTTTTTTCTATTAAAGATGATATAGATAGGGCAGTTTTTTCACTATAAATATTGCTGTCTAATTTTCCCAGAAGTAATAAGTTCTTATTTAACCTTGTAAGCCTAGCAACACTTGTCGCAAGCCCTTCTAGCAGGGTTGACTGTTCTTGTGTTACATCATTTCTCTGCATAAACTGATCTATCTTAGACTGAAAAACAGCGAGCGGAGTTTGCAGTTCGTGTGCTGCATTTTCTATAAATTCCTTCTGACTTTTGTAAACACTCAGATTGTTTTCTATTAAATGTTGAAGAGTATTATTTAACCTATTAAATTCCTTTACTTCAGTTTCCAAGAAAATTGGAACAATAGCTTTGTCTAGCTCAAAATTCTCTATCGCATTTAAAGTTCTATAAAATGGCTTCCAAATACTTACAGATAAGTTTTTTGTCAGAAAAAATAATCCCAATAGCAACAAGATAATCACAAGTAAAAATAATATAACGATGTTTATTATTATATCTTCTACTTCTACAAGATTAGTCTTAGCCCTGTATGTGTAAAGCTTATTGCCAATAGTTATGGAAGATTCTAACACCCTGTATGGCTCTATTTCTGCATCTAGGGAGTCATAATAGGAAGCCGCATAAATAGAATCTGCTTTTAAAATACCATCGTTTATAATCTGCGTATTTCTATTAAACCGATTCCAGGTTGGAATTAAATCTTCTTGCATAGATGGCAAAGTGTAAAGCACAAATTCTTTCTTGTGTAGTAATAGCGTGTCATCTGCCTCTTTAATATAAAGACGCTTGATGGCAAAATAGAAAATAGGAGCCGCCACTATAAGAATAATGATCGCATAGATAGAATATATCTGAAGTGTTTTATTTAAAAGATTCTTACTCATTTTTCCATTTATAACCTAACCCATATACAGACTTAATATAATCTCCTGCACCGGCTGCATTCATTTTCTTTTTTAGATTTTTTACATGAGCATATACAAAATCATAATTATCTAGCATCTCTGCCATATCCCCTGATAAGTGCTCTGCTATAGCGGCTTTTGACAGCACTCTATTTTCATTAGCTATCAGATAAAGTAGCAAATCCATTTCCTTTTTCGTAGCATCTATCAACTTATGATTGATGCAAACAGTCTTTGCCAATACATCAATAATAATTTCATTAAAGCTTACAATATTGTTACCCTTGAAATTCTTTCTTCGCAGCAACGCTTCTATTCTTGCTAGCAATTCTGATAAATGAAATGGCTTCGTAAGGTAATCATCTGCGCCCATACGTAATCCTTCTAGTCTAGCTTCCAAGGTTTCTATGGCGGAAATAATAATTACAGCTTCGAGCTTATGCTGTCGCTTCAATTCTTTTAGAACTTCTAAACCATTAGCACCTTGTAGCATTAAATCTAACAGGACACAATCATAATCATAAAAAGAAATTTTATCGAGTGCCTCTGCTACCGTTGTCACCCATTCGCAGATATACTTTTTGTCTAACAATAGTTTTTGAATATTATCTCCAAGTTCTTGTTCATCTTCTATAAGTAGCAGCTTCATAGTACAAATGTAGCTTACCAATTTTGAAGAAAATTTGAATTACGACAGTTTCCAAACTTGATTTTCCTCTTTTCATTTATCCAACGCAACATTTATCTAAATACAATTAAGTTTGCCAAAAAACTTATGGCTGTAATCTTACCAGTAAAAGGAATCTCTCCCACTATCCCAGAAGATTGTTTTGTAGCACCCAATGCAACTATTGTAGGTGATGTAATCCTAGGTGCAGGATGCAGTGTATGGTTTAATGCGGTAATAAGGGGCGATGTAAATAGCATCAGAATTGGCAATAAAGTAAATATTCAAGATGGAGCAGTAATACATTGCACATATGAAAAAACAACAGTTGACATTGGAGATAGTGTGAGCATAGGGCATAACGCAATTATACACGGCTGCAAGATAGCGAGCCACGTGCTAGTAGGAATGGGCGCAATTTTGATGGATGATGTGGTTGTGGGCAGTAATACCATTATTGCTGCTGGTGCAGTAGTGCTAGAGCGTACGATTGTAGAACCAAATAGTATTTATGCCGGAGTGCCAGCCAAAAAAGTAAAAGAAATAAGTGCAGATTTAAGCAAAAACGAGGTAGAAAGGATTGCCAACAACTATAAAATGTACAGTAGTTGGTTTCAGGAAAAATAAATTTTAAAAAAATATTCTGAAAAGTTGTAAATTTTTTGGAAAGAAAAACAATCAAGCTTATCTTTGCATTCCTAAAAAAAACGCCGCGTTGGTCAAGGGGTTAAGACGCCTCCCTT
>JBBRHK010000235.1:0-5205 GCA_038222815.1 Chitinophagales bacterium | reverse complement strand
CTACACAAGAGCTTGTCGTAAGTTCTGCTAATCAAAACTTACTAGTAAAGTTTGTGCCTTCTAATTTGCTAGGACAAGAAATCGTTGTGTCTGCATCTAGAGTTCCACAAAAGATATTGGAATCTCCAGTATCTATTGAGCGTGTAAATGCAGCAGCTATTAGAAATGCTCCTGCAGCTAGTTTCTACGATGTTGTTTCTACATTGAAAGGTGTAGATGTAGTTACTTCTTCCCTTACTTTTAAGACGCCGACAACAAGAGGATTTAATGCTTCTGGTAATACTCGTTTTAATCAACTTGTAGATGGAATGGATAACCAAGCACCTGGTCTTAACTTCTCTGTAGGAGCTATCATAGGTCTTAGCGAGCTAGATGTAGATAATATTGAATTATTAAGTGGTGCATCATCTGCATTATATGGTCCAGGTGGTATGAATGGTACTTTATTAATGACAAGTAAAAATCCATTCAAGTACCAAGGTTTATCTTTCTTGATTAAGACAGGCCTAATGAATGCAAATAACGATGGACCTAGCCCTACACCATATTACAATTGGAATATGAGGTGGGCTAAAAAGATAAATGAAAAATTAGCTTTTAAAGTAAATGCTGAATTAATACAGGCTAAAGACTGGCTAGCTCAAGATGATAGAAATTATCAGAGATTAGGTACACTTGGAAATGTTATTCCAGGTGATAGAAAGACAGATCCTAATTATGATGGTATAAATACTTATGGTGATGAAACATCTGTAGATATTAGAGCTTTCTTTGCCGGTATTGCTGGAAGTTTACCAGGTGCTGCAAACTTTATCGCGGCAAATAATTTACTATCTACTGCGCAAAATGTATCTCGTACAGGATATTCTGAAAGAGAATTAGTAAATCCTAATACGACTAACTTTAAATTAGCTGGATCTTTTCATTATAAGATAACACCAAAAACAGAAGCAATTGTTGCGGGTTATTGGGGAACAGGTAATACTATCTACACAGGTAGTGATAGATACTCTTTGAAAGACTTTAAAATGGGTCAGTATAAAGTAGAGATTACAAACCCTAAGTATATGCTTCGTGCATATACTACGCAAGAGAACGCTGGAAATTCTTATAATGTTACTGCGACTACAAGATTATTTAATGAGTCGTGGAAAAATTCTGTAACTAATGATGCCGCTGGTAATCCAACACCACAAGCTACTGACTGGTATGTGCAATATGCATATAAATACATTAGTGACCGAATGAACGGCGTTAGTGCTTACGATGCGCATCAAGCTAGTAGAGCTTTGGCAGATGTAGGTCGCCCGGCTGCTGGAACACCAGCACTTACTAATTCTTTTGACGTTATTCGTAAAAAACCAATTTCCCAAAATGGCGGTTTATTGTTAGACAGAAGTGATTTGTATGCTGTAGAAGGAAATTACAACTTTAGCGAATACACTAAGAAATTTGCAGATATTCTTGTAGGTGCAAACTTTAGAAAATTTGATTTAAATTCTCAAGGAACTTTATTTGCAGATTCTACTGGTCCAATATCTATAAGTGAGTATGGAGCTTACATTCAAGCTTCTCGTGAAGTAACAAGTAAACTGAATATTACTGCTAGTGGCAGATATGATAAAAATCAAAACTTTGAAGGAAGATTTACACCAAGAGTGACTGCCCTTTACAAAGTATCAAAAGGAAATAACATCCGCCTTTCTTATCAAACTGCTTATCGTTTCCCAAGTAACCAACAACAATTTATTAACCTTCAAGTAGGTTCTACAAGATTGATTGGTGGCGATCCAAGTTTTGCGAGTTATATTGGTTATGATACTAATCCACTTTATGTAGCAACCAGTGTACTAGCTGGTACTCCTACAATTGTTGTTCCGGCAGCTATAAAGCCAGAGTCAGTAACTTCTTACGAACTTGGATATAAGGGATTGCTTGCAGGGGATAAATTATTAATTGATTTAGTAGGATACTATGGTCAATACCAAAACTTCTTAAGCAGATTGAACACTATTCAGACAACAACTGGTGTTGCTTCTGATATCAATAATCCACAAAGACGTAGGAATATTTCAATCGTAGTAAATGCGACTGGTAAGGTGACTACTTATGGCTTTGGTGCTAGTGCAGATTATAGATTACCAAGAAACTTTACAATAGGTGGTAACGTATCTTCTGATGTGTTAGATAACGTGCCAGCTGGTTTTAATGCCTTCTTTAATGCGCCAAGATATAGAGCAAATGTAAATTTGGGTAATACTGGTTTTGGACCATCAAATAAGCTAGCGTTCAATGTGGCATATAAGTGGCAAGATGCATTCCTTTTCCAAGGTGATTTTGCAACAGGGGATATCCCAAGTGTACAAACTGTGGATGCCCAGTTTAGCGTAAAACTTCCACAAAACAAGTCTATCATTAAATTTGGAGCCAACAACTTGTTGAATCAATATTACTACAATGGTATAGGTAACTCAAGAATAGGTGGATTGTATTATGTAAGCTTTGGTTTTAACGTATATTAAAACAGGCATTGAATTTTAAAAAAAAACAAAAAATATTTTATGAATAATATTAGAAAAAATATAAAACTAAGTTTCCTTGCAATATTGCTGGGAAGTGCGGCTTTAATATCTTGTAACAAAGAAGTATTTGATACTGCTAGTATAGTAGTACCTGGGCCAAATAGAGCGCCAGGAGTAGCGGCTACTATAGCGGCAAATCCTAACTATAGCCTTTATAATGCTATCATTAATAGAGGCGGACAAGCTGCCACACTTAATGACACAGCAAGAACTTTTACCATTTTTGCTACAGATAACGATGGAGTTAAGGTAGCAGTAAATGCATTGTCTGGTGGAGCTGTTCCTTTAAATGCACCTGATGCTACATTTCTTGGGTTTATTAATACAAGCTTACCGGCGGCAAGTGCTGCTGGTATAGTACAATATGCTACTGTGGGTGGTAGATTTCCAGCTGCTTCTTTGGGCACTGGATTTCCAAACTTTCCTTTGCCTTCACAAATTCAATTAGCTCCTGCTACCCCTTTTGTAAGATTGAATATTTTCCCAGTTCGTGGCACTCCATTTTCTTATGTAAATGATTTGCCTCTAAAAGCTGTGGATATGATGGCTGGTAATGGTATAATACATACGGCAGCTTCTATAGCCTCACCACCTAGTGTGCTTTTGGATGCAAGTATTAATGCTGTATCAAATTTATCTTATTACCGTGCAGCAGTCGCAAGAGCAGATAGTGGAAACACAAGTGCAACTTCATTTACTAACCTTCTTGCAAATGGCGGTACTAATATGACAGTCTTAGCACCTAATGATGCAGCCTTCCAAGCATTAGTTTATGGCTTGGTGTTTCAAGCTACTTTAGCACAAACTGGAAATCCTGCAACTGCCAATGCAACGGCGATTGGTGCTGTAACTGCTGGTCCAGCATTTTTAAGTACTAATAACGTAACTACTGCTTTAGTGAGAGGTGTTATTGCTTATCATTTTTTAGCTTCAAATACTCCAACTGGCTTTCAGCCAAACATTAGAGTGTTCTCTGTGAACGTTCCTACAGTTGCTACTTCAGTGAAAACTTTAGTAAATTCTTCTTTAGCAACACATCCTGGAATAAATGCGCAAGCTATTTTCGCTGGACCATTTACTACTTCTGTAACATTTGCAGGAGTTGGGGCTGCTACGGTTACTCCTTTTGGCTCATTTGGTGGTACTGCAACTGTCGTTACTAAAGATAGACTAGCAGTAAATGGTATCATTCATATCATCGATAGAGTATTATTACCTCAATAGAAATATTAAGTATTTTATAGCAAAACGGCTTTCAAAAAATTTTGAAAGCCGTTTTGTATTTTATTTGGTAAGTGACTTTAGCTCACTGTATAAATTACATTGCGCACTTTTAAATAACTGATTATTGCCTCAAAGTTACCTGCCATACCTCCAATAGTTTCTGGCGCAAATACACCCTTTTCTTTAAGTTTTCCTTTGGCTAACAAATCTACAATTGCAGTGCAAGTATATGCAGTGGTTCTACTCATACTGCTTGTCTTTGTTTCTCTGTCATACTCATCAAATAGATGATAGGTCTTCACAATCTTTTTTCCATTACTATTACCTTCTATTTTAATATTCATCAAAGTAAATTCTTCATCTTCCGGCATCAATTTCCATTGGTCAAATAAGATTTTGCAAGTGAAATCTTTTCTACTAATAGCGCTTCCATCTACCATAATTTTTTCATTGCTAAAAAATCCAGCTTGTTGTAAAGATTGTATTAGCGCAATGTGACCAGGATAGCGAAGGGTTTTTTCCTTCATATTTGGGATATGCTGCATAGTGAAAAGCAAGCTTCTTAGTCCATCTGTATTAAAACTTTCTAGGCTACCTACTTCCTTAAAGTGTAGTATCTCCCTTTCTGAGAGTGCAGGTTTTGTAACCACAACTGAATGCTCTACAAGCCTTGCTGGTCTTGAGTATTCTTCTATAACATCAATAGGAGAGAAAGGTGCCTTATATTCAAAAGGGGCAGTTCTCACCTTAGGCAATCCTCCTACAACACAAGAAAAAGATTCGACTTCCATTTGGCTATTTTCATACCCAAGTATGATATTGCTCATTCCAGGTGCCACACCGCAATCTACAACTACCGTTACCTTATGTTTTTTTGCAAGTTCATGTAGCTCTAAAGCGTTCTCTGGTGCAAAAGAAATATCTACACAATTGGTTCCAGTTTGTATAATGTTACTCAGAGCTTCGTAACCCATAAAGCCTGGCACTGCGCATACACAAATGTCTTGTCCTTGTAATAATTTTTTGTAAACCGCTAATGAAGTAAGATTAGTTTTTACAGTTTCAAGATTTTTTATTCCCTCTAAATCATTAAGGCTACGCTGATCTCTATCCACAGCTTTTACCTTGTGAGTTTTCGCTAATTCCTTTGCTATTGTGCGGCCTATCATTCCTGCGCCGAGTACGGTTATTTTCATATAAAATTGATAAAAGTTTTGGGACAAAAATATTGATAATTGTTTTAAGGCTGAAGCCTAAATAGCTGGCAAATTATAAAGTTTGTCCTGGAATTTATCCGTCTGGTTCACGTCTGGTTCAGAAAAATTAATATTCATTTATTTTGTGCCTGATTCTTCCAGAGGAACGAGCTTATGGTAGTGATTGCTTTACCCATTTTAAA
>JBBRHK010000234.1:0-5215 GCA_038222815.1 Chitinophagales bacterium | reverse complement strand
CGCTAAAGCTGCTGGAAATACTATTTCAGTGCCATTCACTGCAGGTAGAACAGATGCTACACAAGAAAAAACTGATGTAGGTTCTTTTATGGCACTAGAACCTCATGCAGATGGGTTTAGAAATTATTATAAGCCAGTACATAAAATTGCTGCTGAGCATATGCTTATAGACAAAGCACAATTACTTACACTTACTGCACCAGAGCTTACGGTGCTAATGGGTGGACTTAAAGTCATCAACATTAATTCTGATGGTTCTAAGAACGGTGTACTTACGGCAAATGAAGGAACCTTAACGAATGACTTTTTTGTAAACTTATTGGACTTAACTCAAACTTGGAAGCCTACATCTGACGATAACAGTAGCTTTGAAGCGACAGATAAAAAAACAGGTGCAAAAAGATGGACTGGTACTAGAGTTGATTTAATATTCGGGTCTAACTCAGAGCTTAGAGCATTATCAGAATTATATGCTTGTGCAGATGCAAAAGAAAAATTTGTAAAAGATTTTGTTGCAGCTTGGGTAAAGGTTATGAATCTAGATAGATTTGATTTGAAGAAATAGTAATTTTTGAATAAGTAAAAATGGCGGCACTTTTAAAGTGACCGCCATTTTTTATTTACTACTATTATTGTTTTACTTTAACATTTTCAACCCTTTTAAATCGTTTATATTACTAGCCTCTACTATACTTATTGCAAATCCACCTGCCACAACAGAACGCTGTGATAGCGTGGAGTTTGCATTAACTTTTACTTTTGTTATTTGATACGACTGTGGGTTCGTTTTGTAATCAGCTGTTTTTCCATCTGAATAAATAGTAGCTATGTATGTCTTCCCAGCATCAAGGAAATCAAATTTCACTGTACTATTTCTTTCAGCCAATCCATTTACATTTCCTACATACCAATTGTTACTGCCTTTTCCTTTTCTGGCAACAGTAATATAATCTCCTGGCTCAGCTTCTAAATATTTACTATCATCCCAGTCTACAGGCACATCTTTTATAAATTGAAATGCATCTTTAAATCGGTTATAATTTTCTGGTAAGTCTGCTGCCATTTGCAAAGGGCTGTACATCGTTAGGTATAAAGCCAATTGATTAGTCAATGTACTATTTACGTGGGAGTTATTATTAGGATTAAGTTTACTGATATCCATTTCAAAAATCCCCGGCGTGTAATCCATTGGACCACCCAGTAATCTTGTAAAAGGAAGAATAGTAACGTGGTTGGGCTTTGAGCCTCCAAAGGCTTGAAACTCTGTACCTCGAGCACTTTCATTACCTATCATATTGGGCCAAGTACGAGCAATACCAGTTGGGCGCACAGCCTCGTGTGCATTCACCATAATTTTATATTGTGCTGCTTTCTCTACTACATATTGATAGTGATTCACTGCCCATTGGTTATAATGAAACTCTCCATTTGGTAAGATGGGTCCTACGTATCCAGACTTTACAGCATCATATCCATTCTCTTTCATAAACTTAAATGCAGTATCGAGATGGCGTTCATAATTCCTTACAGATCCTGAAGTTTCATGGTGCATAATCATTTTAATATTTTTACTCGCAGCATAATCCCTAATGCCCTTTACATCAAAATCCGGGTAAGGCGTTACAAAATCAAATACATAGTCTTTTGATTTGCCAAACCAGTCTTCCCATCCTATATTCCAGCCCTCTACCAATACTCCGCCAAATCCATTTGCAGAAGCATAATCTATTATTTCTTTTACGTGAGCAGTAGTAGCTCCGTGTGTTTTATTTGGTGTTGCCTTGCTGTAATCTGTTACGCCAAGTTGCACAGAAGGGTAATCATCCGTATAACTCCACGAGCTTTTCCCTGTGATCATTTCCCACCATACACCCATATATTTTACAGGTTTTATCCAATCGGTATTTTTAATTTTAGAAGGCTCGTTAAGATTATAAATCATTTTAGAAGCAATGATATCTCTCGCATCATCACTCACCATAATGGTTCTCCAAGGGCTTGTAGAAGGTGCTTGGATATTCCCTTTATTACCCACCGCATCGGGAGTAAGCCAAGACTTAAAGACAAAATTCTTATCATCAAGATCTAAATTCATACAAGAATAATTTATCAGAGCTGCTTCGTGGATATTCATATATAAACCATCTTGAGTTTTCATCATCAACGAAGTTTGCACGCCGGTGGGAGAGAAACTCGTTTGCGAAGCATTCTCTGTTATGGCTCCTTTCATCAACCCCCTAATTTCTGAAAGCTTCGACTTTGTATAATCGTATTCTTGTGTATCGTAATCACCAGCTATCCAAAAGGCAGTGTGGTCACCAGTCATAGCAAATTCCGTTTGCTCCTCCTTTATAATAAAATAGGTCAAGTTTTTTTGTTCTGGAAATTCATATCTAAAACCTACACCTTCATTAAATACTCTAAAGCGAATAATTATTTTCCGATCTAGTTCTTTTTGAATTAACGTTACACCTAATTCATTATAATTATTTTTTATAGTTTTTACCTCGCCCCACACAGGATTCCAATTTTCATCAAGACTAGCTAGAGAAGTAGCAGCAATTTCAAAATTACTTGCTAGAGATAGTTTATCTTTTACCAAACTCAACCCAAGCCTACTTTGTTTCACAACTTCCTTTCCTTTATATTGTAAATTATAACTAGGAACGCCGCCAGCTAGCAATTTAAAATTTAGCATCAGTTCTTTGTTTGGAGATTGTACACTTTGAGCAAAACTCTGAATTACGAAGAGCCAACCCAGTACAAACATTAAGCTTATTTTTTTCATCTTTATTTGTTTAGTCGATCAATTATTGATCTATTTAATGGCAGTGGTACTACCGAAATTTGTATTATTTTATTTTGCAAAATAAACCTCTACTCTGAAACAATATTGAAAATAACTTTAGTTTCTTTTTTTAAAGTAGAAGCTTATAACAATTGCTATTAGATTTTCATTATCTGGTCAATCATATTAAGATGTAATTCGTTTTGATTTAATTTTTCACTGTATTTAAACATAGGAATAAATTTGAAGCCAGGGTTTATATCATTGTATAAATACTCCGTTCTAGATACAACTGTATTGCTAAATCCTTCATCAAAGCCTTCAATAAATACTAATAAGTGCACATTAGCTTCATCGATGTCTTTCTTACTAAGACCATACAAAGGACTCTCTTTATCAATAGGATGTACGATGGTCCAGCTTAGCGCAAGCGACATTATAGTTGAAAGTTGAAGAGGCAATGTAAAAAATGTATTTTTTATTACCCCATCAGTTTTTATATTCATACTCATAGTTACAGAAGCTCTAAGACTTGATATTGTAGAATTTTTAGTTGGTGCAAGGCGAAACATTAATCCTGTGATCTCTTGAAAAGGAGCAACAACAGCTACTTTGCTAAATTGAATAAATGCTTTTGGTTTAGTGAATCTACCATATAGTAATCCAGTAATTATTGCAAAGGTGATCACCCCCATAAAAGATTCGATAGCTGACAATACATTTGCCGCAAAGCCTACCGGACTTATTCTACCATAACCCAAAGTAGTGAGGGTTTGAGAACTGAAAAAATAAGCTTCAGAAAATTCCTCAAGAGTAGAATTTGCAATTACCCCACTCAGATGATTAACCCCTATCAACATATATAAAATGGCAAAAATAAAATTGAAAACTGTGTAGAATGCAAATATTATTAATAGAAATCTGATGTGAGTAATGTTCAACAATTGATGATAGATACTGAACTGCTGCCATTTCCTTCTTCCTGCAAAATTTACATTCAAAGCTCCATTTTCATTGATGAATCTTTGTGAAGGGGACTTACTATCAGAAGAAAAGCCAGTGTTTTGAATTGCTTCTTTTTCGTTTTTGTTTATCGCCATTAATTGATGTGTAGTGTTTTAAGGTGCTATTATTTTGAAAGGGGCTAGTTAGATTACTCCTTAGGCTTTTGTGGAACAAATCGGATTGCTCCACTTTGCATTAAGTCTGAACTAACTCTTACTTCATATCTTTTCTTTTCATCTGTAATGATCATCAGTGCAGTATTAGGAGGTATTGTGCCAAGATTTTCCGCATACATTACAAGTTCAGAACCCTCTTGGTTTTTAGGGTCCATTTGTAGCATAAATGAAATTGGTTTAGCTCTCAACATTTGTTTTAATAATAAAATCCTATCGTTAAATAAAAGTGTGATGCTGTCGCCATCTATTTCTCCATTATCATATATATCAATAGTAAGTGAAGAGGAGGCCGTGTAAAAAGTGCGTATAATATTCTTCTTTCTAGATTGATAATTAGCATAGCTACCAAGCTTCTCAGGTATGTATATATTAGGCGATATATTTGTTTTTTTCTCAGCTTCAAAGCTCGAAATGGAAGTGAGATGTACGGAGCTAGCAAGACTGCTACTGTCTTTTAATTTGTTTTTTAATTTATCCGCTTCAGTTTTTAATTTTAGATTATTCAGTCTTGCAATATCTGTTTTTTGTTTTTCAATTGCCTTTGTTATCTGACCCAAAGTATTTTGTTTTGTATTCCGATCTAGTTTTGTTTTTCCATTTCCTTGTAGTGTGTTGTCATCATACACATAATCCCAAGTTCCAGTTAAACTTTCTTTATTGTTCGTTGTATTGAGCAAGAGTTTGTGATATTGTAATCCTGAGTAGCTCGAATTATTGTTCGTTTTAGTACGTTTGGTTTCCCATATTTCTACAATATTAGTTCCCGCCTTTCTTTTTGCCACTACGGTACAAATACTATAATATTTCTTAGTCCCCTCATTATAAAAACTATAAGATGTGCCAATAAAGTGCTTACCCTGTTGTTTTAAATCCACAGTATAATTAAAAGTTTGGGCGGCGCTGTTGCCTGAGGCTTCGTTAGTAAAAAAGCCTTTCCACTGCCCAGTAATATCCTGGGCTATTAACGGATAGAAATGTAGACTAAGAAAGATAAAAACAGATAGAAATTTCATAAATTATCGAAGTATCTGCTACAAAATACTAAAATTATCTTACAGTAATTTTATCATTAAGGTAATTCGTCATTTGTTTAGTAAATTTGCTGTTCTGAAATAATAATAAGCTAAAAATTTTGATGATAAATATTACACTACCAGACGGCTCAGTAAGAGAGTACGAAAAAGGAATAACTGCGCTAGATATAGCCAAATCAATTAGTGAGGGACTTGCACGTAAAGTGCTTGTG
>JBBRHK010000233.1:0-5231 GCA_038222815.1 Chitinophagales bacterium | reverse complement strand
GTTCACAACTTTTTATGAGCAATTGATACGACCATTAAATGATAGCTTACCAGAATACTTAACATAAAGTGAAAAGAAGAGATGGCTACAAAGCAAAATGAATTTAGGGTATTAGAAGTTCCGCTTCAAGGAACTAATCTTGTAGAAGCGAGTGCTGGTACAGGTAAGACCTATTCTATTGCTATACTTGCCTTACGATTGCTGCTAGAAACGGAAGTGAGTCTTAGCGAAATATTGATGGTTACTTACACAAAGGCCGCCGTAGCAGAGTTAGAACAGCGAATCAGATTATTTATTGCTGATGCTGCAGCGGTAGCAGATGATGAAGTAATAAAAGATAAAACTATATCTGATTACATAAAAAAACAAATAGAGACGCAGGGAAAGGATGCAGTGGTAGCAAAGCTTACGGCTGCAAGATTATTTATAGATGAAACTTCGATACTTACGATACATAGTTTTTGTCAGCTAGTATTACAAGAATTTAGTTTTGAAACAGGTGCTTTGTTTGGCGTGAATCTAGTCACATCCATCAAGGATATTGTAACACAAGAAGTGCAAATATTTTGGCGTAAACATATTTCTGGTCTTTCGCTCGAAATGTTTAACTATATCGAAAATATTACCGTTGAAAGTCTCAGTGGTATTGTACAAATGCAATTGGGTGGAAAAAAATATGCAGCATTTGAGCCGAACGTAGCTTATAAGGTGGATGACAAACTAATTGCTAATGTTGAGAAAGAAACAGCGAAATTAGAAAAACAAGAAGAATTAATAATTGAAAAACAACTAGTAATCCTGAGAAAAACTGCCGAGATAAGAGAACGAATTGAAAGTAATAGGTATTCAAAACAACATCTACTTAAATTTTTAGATGATGCAGAAGCATTGAGGTTTGCCATTGTTACAAAACCAATATCTGATTACAAGAAAGACTTATTTGCAGACGTTATTCTTATTGAAGAACAACGATATAAAATAGAAGACCAAAAAATAAGTATAGCTCGGAGAATTCCTCAAACACTTACTTGTATGGCATTGGAGCATATTATCCCTGCAGTACAAGAAGCAAAGGCAAAATTAAATGTATTGGGATTTGATGATTTAATTTCGGAGCTACATAAAGCCTTGCAGCAAGGAGATAATCAAATACTTATAAGAAAATTACAAGCAAAATATAAAGCCGTATTCTTAGATGAGTTTCAGGATACAGACTTAAAACAATATCAAATTTTTAAGACGGCATTTGCCGAGGCTTCTATAATGTTCTATATTGGAGATCCTAAGCAGTCCATTTACAAGTTCAGATCTGCAGATGTTTTTACCTATTTACAAGCGAGAAACGAGGTAGAAAATATTTATACGATGAATACGAACTATCGTTCTACCCAATCATATATAAATGCAGCAAACAGTTTTTTAAAACCAACAACAGAGTTTGACACTTTTCATTTTAAAAATAGTCAAGAAGGAATTACTTATATAAATGTAGAAGCACCGGGGAAGGATATTAGACAATTGCTTAATGAAGACACTCCTTTACCTGCAATAGTTATCGGTAGCATTTCCAACAATGAAGAAAGTTTTGAAGCTATTGCCTCTTGCGTAGCGATGTTACTTGACGGAAAGCACTTTCTTCAAACGCTTACAGAAAAAAGACTAGTAGTACCTTCTGATATAGGAATTTTAGTAAAAACAAATCCATTTGCAAAACAGCTAAGCGAAGTTTTATCACTTAGAAATATTCCTTCTGTTCTTGTAAGCGATGCAAAGATTTTTAGCTCCTCAGAGTTGCAATTTATTTTCAATGTACTTTATGCAATACTAGAACCAAATATAAAGACAATTAATAAAGCACTCCTTCATCAACTTACTGGACTTAATGAGTCGCATATCGTGCAGCTCAATCACGAAAACCTATTACCTATTTTTAATAAACTAGCAGATAGATGGACCAACGATGGAGTTTACAGTGCCATTAAAGATTTCTTATTAGAATTTGATGTAGAAGCAAAGCTTATTGCTGCACAATCTACGCTAGCCGATAGATCAATTACTAATTTACAGCAGGCAACAGAAATACTATACAAGGTAGAGCGGAATAATAATTTACAGCCAAAAGATTTGCTGCAATGGCTTCAAAGAATGGTGGAAGAAGATGCAGAAGGAGATGAATATTTGCAACGGATAGAGAGCGAAGAAGATGCTGTAAAAATTTCTACGGTTCATAAAAGTAAAGGGCTAGAATATAATATTGTAATAGCGCCAAATCTAGATTATAATATTAGAAAAAAGCCTGGCTTCGTAGAGTACAGAGATGCTACCTCGGGCATATATGTGTCCAAGCGATATGAATGGATGAATGCCGATGAGCAAGAGCTGTATTCTTCTGAATCAGAGCAGGAGTATCGCAGGTTATTGTATGTGGCTATTACCAGAGCAGTATATGGAAGTTTTATCCTACAATCGTATTCTGGCGGTCATAATAAAAATTCTACTTTATCGTATTTTACAAATGCAATTGCTGATAAGGAAATAGCAAAAGTGGATAGTTTCTATTTTAATAATCAATTAAAGTTTATACCAAAAACAGAGACCAAGAAATTTGTCCCCAACCCAATATCCATAGCCATTTCAGACAGTAATTGGTATAAGCTGAGTTATAGTTCTGTAGCTGCAGAAGTTGCCGCTTTGCCCATCAAGAGAAAAGAAATGACTTCTTCGGGTTATGATAAATTTATTTTTAAAACATTGAGTTTAGGAGCAGAAACTGGAAATCTGGTGCACACCTTATTTGAAAAAATAAGTTTCACAAGCGATGAATTTTGGGAAACTAGTATTGCTAAAGTAGTGACGCAATACAGACCAAGGGATCTGGAGGTTGTACCACTTTATAAAGAGCTAGCTGCTCAGGTTCTTGGGGCTATGATAAATACAGGTGAAGAAAAATTACAATTGTCAGCGGTAAATAGTAGAGAGAAAATTCACGAATTAGAATTCTATTTTCCGCTAGCTAATTTGGATACAACTTCAGTTACTGAATTATTTGCCACTCACGGAATCACTACTTACTTAAAGAGTGTATATGCAGCGAGTGGAATGATACAAGGCTTTGTTGATTTACTTTTCTTGCACAACGGCAAATATTATATTTTAGATTGGAAAACAACTTTCCTAGGCAACGCTGTAGAGGATTATAATGCCACCGCAGTTGCAGATGCAATGATGGAACATAATTACCATTTGCAGTATATGATTTATTGTGTAGCAGTGAGTAAATATCTAGCTTCAAGAAAGTTAGATTTTGATTACGATAAAGATTTTGGTGGTGTCATTTATGGATTTATCAGAGGAATGAGAGTAGGGGAGGAAAGCGGTGTGTTTTTTACAAAACCTAAAAAGGAATTTGTTGAAGAATTAGGAATAATTCTTACTCATTAAAAACTTCAAATAACTTCAAATTACAGTTTTATTCAGTGTCAGATTTTCAATAAACGCTTACCTTCGCCACTATGCAAATAGAAGTTTTTAAATCGAAAGTACATAGGGTTACTATTACACAGGCCGATCTAAATTATGTGGGCAGTCTTACCTTAGACTTAGACATAATGGATGCTGCCAATATGATAGCTGGCGAGAAAGTACAAATCGTGAATGTCAACAACGGCGAACGTATAGAAACTTACCTCATTGAAGGCGGTCGTGGGACTGGCGTTGTATGCCTTAATGGACCTGCAGCTAGACGTGGCGCGGTGGGCGATGTCATCATCGTTATCTCTTATGCCACTATGGATTTTGAAGAAGCTAAAACTTTTAAGCCTTGGATGGTTTTTCCGAAGGAAGGGAATAAGCTTTGATTTAAAGATTGGCTGATTTAAAAATTGGCACACGGATGAGACTGATGCAAGCAACGCTGATTAACACGGATTAAGAAAAAATGATTTAAAGTCGTACCAATAAATCTTTGGCAGAAGAGAGTTTTGCTTTATTTGCCACGAATTCATTATTCCTGTTGTCTCAGCCGATAAATCCTTGAAAATCCGTGCTGCGCAGCATCCGTCAAATCAGCGTGCGAATACTCAACGCAGATAAAAACCTAAAAAGTAGGCTTACTCCTCCTCACCCTCACAAAAATATGTTTGATCTTTCCCTTACCCGTTTCTCTCTCATCTGGCTCTATAAATTCTAAGCTCTTGATAAGCGGCCATAGTTTTTGAAATCCATAACTACGAGGGTCAAAGTCTGGCTTACGTTTCAGTAAGTAGTTTCCGAGGTCACCGAGGAAAACCCAGCCTGCATCATCTGCAAGTGCAAGGATACTATCCTTCACGAGCTTAGTAATTTCTGCATCAGCAGTTTTCTTCGGCTTTTTTTTCGCTGTGGTGGTTGATTTTTCTTTTGGCGTATTTTCCACTTCTTCTTGCTCCGCATCATCTGCACCCAGAATTTCTAAGTAAATAAATTTATCGCAAGCCGTAATAAAAGGGTTCAGCGTTTTCTTCTCGCCAATACCTATTACGTGCATCCCTGCTTCTCTAAGTCTTATGGCTAACCTTGTAAAGTCACTATCGCTACTCACAATGCAAAATCCATCTACCTTACCAGAATAAAGAATATCCATCGCATCTATAATCATAGCACTATCGCTGCTATTTTTCCCCTTACTATAACTGTATTGTTGTATGGGTGTAATTGCATTTTCCAGCAGCACTTCCTTCCAGCCTTTTACGGTTGGCTTCGTCCAGTCAGCGTATATTCTTTTAAATGTCGGTGTGCCGTATTTGGCTATTTCCTCCATCATTTCCTTCACCATCGCATAAGGCACATTATCTGCATCTATGAGTACGGCAAGGCGGAGGTCTTTTAAATTATTATCCATTAGGTATAAATATTTTTAATATGTTTTAAGACAAAGGTAAGCTTTCAATTAAGTAAGGAATAGGTGTCACACAGCTAAACGGAAATATCTATTAGAATTAGGTTGTTGCCTTTGTGTGAGGGATAGAAGCGGCATCCTTCCCGCCCTTGAAGCGGGAAGATACAGCGTATAGCTCCCGAAAACTATCTGGACAGGCCGACCCCCGATTTTTATCAGGGGACACACCCAAAACATTTTGTACTTCCACTCTGTTAGTAGATTCAAATCTGTCTCGAAAATCATATAGAGACTAATTCACTAGAGCTCAATTGATTATAAAAAACTAATAACTCATCACTCAGCACTCACAACT
>JBBRHK010000232.1:0-5252 GCA_038222815.1 Chitinophagales bacterium | reverse complement strand
AATAGGGCTTCTTCTATTAAACGTTTGTCTCTACGGATAGTTCGCCTTTGTATTTTGGTTGCTTAAATTAAGTATCATAGCTAGCGTCTGCCGCGGAGGATGGTAAATATTTCTATTCTTTAAAGGTTAATATGATCAAGTAACTGAAGGGTAAAATAATACTTTTTGAAAGTTGTTCTCTGAGCTACATAGACAATAATTCAATCAATACAAATATGGACACCGTTATCATTATAATGAAAGAGGCCAATTGAATCATTATAAGAAAAGAACTTGATTTAGAAGGTTGACTGTAATACAATATCAAAGCTGCTATCGAAAGCGCCAAACTAATCATTAATCCAATTTTTTCAGACTTTTTCGCACTCAACTCTCCTATATTGCTTGTAAGCTTTGTATCGTCAATTGAAATTGATATGCGCAAAGGCATATGTAGGATAGAACTTGTTGAAATTTCAGCTGTATCCCCAATCTCCAAATTCAAATATATTCCTTCGCTCACTTCATATTTATAATGATCAGATGTATGAATAAAAAAGTTATAATAACTACTTCGTTTTACTTTAGTAAGTTTTGACTCTAAGTCTGAGATAGATACTTTTCTAGTTTCAGGTTGCAGGATGAATCCATCAACTAATAAAAAAGAACTTACTAAAAAAGACACGACAACTAATATTAAATTTATTCTCATTTTTAGTTGTGCTTTTTTGCAATCGTTGTTGAGTAATCCAAATCTAAGAATTTTCAAATTTAAAATAATAACAAAACGCTCACTATTGGTGAATTTTGATATGAAAATCTATAGCAGGAGCAGAGGATGAAATTGAGCCTACAAAGTTACAAGGAAATCTAACCAGCTACAGGACTTTGGAAAAATGGAAAGTGAGAATTTGTGCTATACTAGAAATTCTAAGCCAACACAAGTGGCAGAAGTAAAAAGAAGTCTAAAATTGCAGATATCTGGCAATTAAGAAAAATATTTATATTTGACTTTATCTAAATTTAAAATATGAAGAAAATATTACTTTTATTCGTTATAATTTTAGTTGCACAACTCCATTGTTTTGCTAATGCCTCTGTCAAACCACTACCTGTTATAAAGATTGCGGAATATATTTACAAGTCTGCAGATTTCAACGTATCTATCGCATTTCCAATGCTGTATAATGAACTGCCAGAAGATAAAGAGATAGATGGGAAAATACAGAAATCAATTCAAGTAAGTGGTAGAGACAGCAGTGGGACCTACCTTTTGAGTATTACTAAGCATGTAATGGAATTAGAAGATCATCTTAATTTGGCCATTGAAAGTTTGGAGGAATTTGCTGCAGCTCTTGAATCGGACATTGTGAGCCAAAAGTCATTTACATATAAGTCGCACGAGGGCAAAGAAGCATTAATTTATATTGAGAGCCAAAATCTCTATGTGAATTATAGAGTGATATTGATAGGTAATTATCAATACCAAACGATTGTTATAGCTGAGTATGAAATAAAAAGTAAGTCAATCAATAATTTCTATAACTCATTTAAGACTTTGGATTAAAGATTGACTAACAAGGTAAGAAAGGACGATTGATTCCTATATAAAACTCCTTTTCAGATGGTTCAGTGTCATACTGTTTCAAAGACCACTTGTTCATCACTGAAAATCATTTGGTACTAAAGTTGCTTGTATAATAGAAAACAATCTACCGTGAATAAATTTACACTACTCCTTTGCCTGTCTCTTTCTACTGTATTGCTACAAAACTGTGCTCGCAATCCCGTAACTGGAAAACGGCAAGTGGTATTAATGTCTGAAGCTCAGGAGATTGCTATGGGCCAAGAAGCCGATCCACAAATTGTAGCGCAATTTGGTCTGTATGATGATAAATCTCTGCAACAATTTATCACAGATAAAGGAAATCAGATGGTTGTGAAGTCTCATAGGCCTAATATTAAATATGAATTTAAGGTGCTAGACTCTGAAGTGCTCAATGCGTTTGCCGTGCCAGGTGGGTTTGTATATTTTACGAGGGGAATTATGGCACATTTTAATAATGAGGCCCAATTTGCTGGAGTATTAGGACACGAGACTGGTCACATCACAGCCCGCCATACGGTGACTCAGCAGAGAAATGCTACTTTAGGACAACTGGGTGTGATCGCCGGTGCAATAGCAATACCGGAGTTTGGGCAGTATGCACAAACTGCCTCTCAAGGTCTAGGTCTGCTTTTTTTAAAATTTGGAAGAGATGCTGAGCGACAAGCAGATAAATTAGGAGTAGAGTACTCTTCTCTTATCGGTTACGATGCCAAGCAAATGGCTGATTTCTTTAAAACATTGGAGAGACAATCTGAGGGTAGTGAGTCTGCTTCATTGCCTACCTTCCTGTCGTCTCATCCAGATCCAGGTGATCGTTATACATCCGTAAATAAGCTAGCTGCTGAATGGAAACAAAAGTTAAATCTGACCGACCCTATAGTAAATAGAAACACCTATCTCCAAAGAATAGATGGGCTTGTTTATGGTGCAGATCCAAGACAAGGATATTTAGAGAATAATATTTTCTATCATCCACAATTGAAATTTCAATTTCCTACTCCAGCAGGTTGGAGCTATCAAAACTCTCCGCAGCAAGTACAGCTAGCTTCTAAAGATGGTAAAGCAGTAATGTTATTAAGGCTAGCTGCTGGGACTGACTTGCGAGCAGCAGCTAGTAATTTTATTCAACAGAATGGATTACAAGCCTTGCAGAGTAATGAGGTTACTGTAAATGGATTGCCTGCTATTGCTACGATTGCAGAACCACAGCCTGCTCCACAGCAACAGCAACAACAACAACAGCAAGCGCCGCCGATTAGAATTCTGTCTTATTTAATTCAATACAACGATGCTATTTATTCAATGGTCGGGTTTTCTGCAAGACAAGATTTTGATCAATATTTCAATACATTTCAGAGTAATATGCAAGGATTTAAAATACTAACAGATCAAGCAAAAATTAATAAAAAGCCAGAGCGTATCAGAATTAAAACGATTAACAACACTCAGCCGCTACAATCCATTTTTGAATTTTATAAAGTTCCTACAACGAGATATAATGAGCTGGCTATACTTAACGGTATGCTAATAAATGAGACTGTTACAAAAGGAACGATGGTAAAAATTATTGGAGAGTAAAGGTTGTAATAATTAACCTATCAGGAATGAGCTATCTCTTGCTGCTGTTTGATACCGTCACTTTTCTATTTCTTAATATTTAGAATTTGTGTTTTTATGCTTGGGTCATCAGGGAAGCACCATTGTTCAGCTATTTTACCATTACTAATGCGATAAATAGAAACCTCATAGATCTCAATTTTTACTCCTGTTGAATCTATTCCTTCGTACCTTCTAGTATGGGTTGCTGTGGCTTTATATCGAGTTACGACCTTATCTTTTTCTTGAATGATATCTACTATTTCCTCCTTCCAATCAGGAAAAATGGCTCTCCATTCTGAAATTGCTTTTTTGGCCTCTGCAATACCAGACCATTCTATACTTGTCAAATAATGACAAACAAAGTCTGAGGTAAGTATATCATTTAAATTTTCAAATTTACCTTCATTCCAAACTTTATGGTATTCTAAAACAACTTCTTTGTTTTTCTCCAAATTTGAATTCTTATCCTTTGATTCGCAACTACAGAGTAGTAAAACTGTAGTGAGAATTACTAAAAAATTTTTATTCATAATTTCTGAATTTAAATTTTGTTGTTTTTGCCGATCCTGGTGCGTCCTTTATAATTAATTCATTTTAATCTCCCTAGAAAAAGAGGCCTAGTTTAGTATTTTGTTTGGGAACTGGACTAACAGGGTCAGCGAATTGATCGATTGCGGCAGAGGGCTAGTTGCTGAAGCAGAGACCTTGCGATAATTGGGGGGAAGAGAGAATTTGTGCTACTGAAGGCTGAGGCAGCCCGGCTAATAACCGGGCTCTCTGCGTCTTAATCTTAACGAGCTTTTTTTCTCGGATTTGCTTTTTTCTGTGCTGAGCTTTTCTTTTGTGTTGGCTTATTCTTTCTAGGATGAGCTGTGTTCTTCGACATAAAATTTAATTTAAAGTGAGTGAATTATTTTATTCGGAACGCAAAATTTTATATTACTATCTTTTCATTTTGCTCCAAAAGTGAGCAAATATAGGCTTATAATAGTAAATGGGCTTTTCAGTAAGGATTAGCTGATCCACTAGTGTAGTAAGTGCTCCGCCCTGCGGCGCCTAATACCAATTGCTAGTGAATAAAACGACTGGCATATCATTATTTAGAACCTTATTGCAATCATTAGTAGCAAAGCGCCCAAAACAAGTAATCCAATTACAAAAGGCATAATAAATTTTATCCAAGCCTTGTAAGTAACGTTCACCATACTTAGTGCTGGGAAGATAGAGCCAGTGGGTGTAATCAAATACATTATACCTATGCCTAGCAAATATGAGTTGACCACTTCCCTACCCGGAATGTTTAATAATATGGCCAAGGATCCTATGATTGGCATTGTCAAAACAGCCATACCAGAAGAAGAACTAACCGGGATTGTAAAGAAAAAGTAGAATAACATAATGAGTACAATAAATACCATTGGGTATACTCCAACAACCACTTGCGAAGCATAATATAAAATAGAGTCACTTATTAAACCATCATTTAAAATGATAGTGACTCCCCGTGCCAGACCAACGATAATCGCAACAATTAGAAGTGTCTCCATTCCTTTGACAAACTCTGTAACAAACAGCTTCTCCCCTAACCGTTCTATAAAAGCTATTAAAATAGCAGAGCCTAAAAACAAGGAAGACATTTCTGTCGTCCACCATCCAAACACTATGATACCTGTTATCATACTTGCAAAAGTTAGCAAGAAAATTACAAGCAATAATTTGGTTTTGCTAGCAAGTACCGTAGCTTTCTCCGTTGTTGTGATGGGTACTTCGAGCGAAGATGAATTACCATCTGGTTCTGATGTAACAAAAGATTTGCTGGGATTTTTTTTCACCTTGTCAGCATATCTCAGCACATACCATATAAATAATGCAGTGGAAATGACAAAGAAAAAAATTCTTTCATAAAAACCATCCGTCCAATTTATACCAAGCGTGTTGCTCGCAATGATAGTAGAAAATGGATTTGAAAAACTGGAAATGTATCCAACAGCAGCTCCACCAAAAACTATCGCCAATGGCACCATACGATCGTATCCAGCAGCCAAAAAAAGCGGCACCAGAATAG
>JBBRHK010000231.1:0-5261 GCA_038222815.1 Chitinophagales bacterium | reverse complement strand
ATATGCTGATGTGGATTTTTGGAGAGGTAGAAAAAAATGAAGTTTTTGAACACGGAGATCATACCGCTTCAGGAAAACTTACCTTAGAAAAGGCAAATGTAGAATGGATGTTGAGTATCGACGCCAACACACTCCCAGCTGAGGTTGCTGCAGCAGGGAAGAGAACATTTAGAACTTTGGATATTGATGGTGAAGCTTTTGAGTTTAGCGAAGGATTTACAGAGCTGCACACAAAATCTTATGAAGAAATATTAAAAGGAAATGGCTTTAGAATTTCAGAAACTAAAAGAGCCATTCAATTAGTACACGATATTAGAAATTATAAAAAATAAGAAATATGAATTTAGAGCATTCAAAATGTTTGGTAATTGGAGGAGCAGGATTTATTGGAAGCTATGTAGTGAGCGAATTATTGAAAGAAAATGTAGGAGAGGTTGTAGTATATGACAACTATGCGAGAGGCAAAAAAGAATACCTTACCGAATCTTTAAAAGACCCAAGATGCACCATTTACCCAATAGGTGGTGATATAAGAGAAATTGATATCTTAAACGAAGCCATGAAAGGAAAAGATTATGTTTTTTGTTTGGCAGCAATGTGGTTATTGCATTGTAAAGATTTTCCCCGTACAGCTTTTGATGTAAATATTGCCGGTACATTTAATGTGCTGGAAGCCTGTGTAAAAAATAACATCAAAAAATTAATATGGTCTTCCTCTGCGTCGGTATATGGCGATGCGGTAGAATTACCCATGACAGAAGCACATCCCTACAACAACAAAAACTTTTATGGTGCAAGTAAAATTGCCGGCGAAGCAATGGCCACCGCATTTAATGACAGGTATGGGTTGCAGGTTATTGGGCTGAGGTATATGAACGTATATGGACCAAATCAAGACCAAACTGCAGCATATACAGGCGTTGTACCAATTATGCTTAATAAAATAGAAGCAAACGAAGCCCCGGTAATAAATGGCGATGGTAGCCAGGCGTATGATTTTATTTACGTAGAGGATGTAGCAATGTGTAATGTGCAGGCATTAAAATCAGATACAGGTTTTGGTTTTTACAATGTGGGTACAGAAGTGCAGACATCTATTAAAGAGCTGTGCGATACAATATTGGAGCTTAAAAAATCTGATTTAAAAGTTACTTACAAGCCCTATAGCGCAGACGATGCAAGAGCACTGGTACAAAATAGAATAGGCAGTAAAATAAAAGCAGAAAACGAACTTGGATTTTTATACAAGTATAATTTAGTAGAGGGGTTACAGAAATTGATAGCATGGAGAATTGAAACAGGTTTAGATAAATAATGCTTTAAAAGTTATATAAAATATGTGTGGAATTGCTGGAATATTCAACTTCAATAAACTGCCTGTTGCGTATCAGTTTGTTAAAACTATGACGGATGCCATAAAGCATCGTGGGCCTGATGGAGAAGGAATTTATATAGATGAATATGCTGGCCTTGGTCATCGTAGATTAGCCATTTTAGATGTGACGCCCAAAGGTGCACAACCTATGGCATCTCACAACGGCGATTGGGTAATTGTTTTTAATGGATGTATTTATAATTTTCAGGAACTAAAAATTGAATTGCAATCTAAGGGGCACGAATTTATTTCATCAAGCGATACAGAAGTAATTAGTGAGGGTCTTGCTGAATATGGTACAAGTTTTTTTGAAAGACTAAATGGTATGTTTGCTATTGGTGCATGGCATAAGCCAACCAAAACACTCTGGCTAAGCCGAGATCGTTTTGGCGTAAAACCTTTGTATTATTGGCACAATGGAGAAACCTTGTTATTTTCTTCCGAAATAAAAGCTTTTCTAAAACACCCGTCCTTTAAAGTAGAAGTGGATCTAGATGCATTGAATGAATATTTTAGCTTCCAAAATGTATTTTCATACCATACGTTATTTAAAGGAGTAACCATGCTGCCCCAGGCAAATACAATAAAAATAAACCTGGAAACAGGCGCAAACTTTAAACACAACTCCTGGTGGGACCTTGATTTTACGAAGCCGGATAATAATATGACCTCTGATGAGGCAAGATTAGAAACAGAAAGACTTTTATCGCAGGCGGTAGCAAAACAAATGGTGGCAGATGTGCCTGTTGGTAGTTACCTTAGTGGAGGTATGGATAGTGGTTCATTAAGCGTATTGGCTAGTCAGCATGTAAAACGAATGTACACTTTTACTGCAGGTTTTGAAATGAGTGAAGTGCAGGGAAATGAGGCGAGCTTTGATGAAAGAATTGATGCAGAACTTACAGCAAATTTTATAAAATCTGAACATTATGAGCAGGTAATTAATGCTGGAGACATACGCTGGAGTTTGCCTCGTGTAATATGGCATTTAGAAGATTTAAGGGTAGGCATGAGCTATCCCAATTATTACATCAGTAGGCTTGCAAGTAAATTTGTAAAAGTCTGCTTACAAGGTACGGGAGGAGATGAACTATATGGCGGTTATCCTTGGCGTTACTACAGGGTTTTTCAATCTTTAGACCAAAAGGAGTTTTTTGATAATTACTATGGCTTTTGGCAAAGGTTGGTTAAAGATGAAGAAAAGGAAGCTCTTTTTCACCCGGAAGTATACAGGCAAATGGATATTGACGAACCCCGAAGGGTGTTCGAAAGGGTGTTTACTTTTAACAAGAAATTAAAGTATTCAACACCTGAGGAGCATATACAAAACAGTTTGTATTTTGAAATGAAAACATTCTTGCCAGGTTTGTTACTAGTAGGAGATAAGCTAGCTATGGCAAATGGCCTAGAAGAACGCTTTCCATTCTTAGACAATGATTTGGTCGAATTGGCACAAAAGATACCTGTAAAATACAAATTGGCAAATTTGGAAAATATGAAGCGAATTGATGAAAATATTGCAGGTAATAAAAAAGATGCTTATCAACAATACAGTGATGGTAAGAATGTACTAAGAGAAGCTATGACAGATATTTTGCCGGAGCGTATCGTAAACAGAAAAAAGCAGGGATTTAGTGCACCAGACGAGAGTTGGTACAGAGGCGAAAACGCAGAATATGTAAAAGAGTTATTGCTTGGCAAAAATATTGCAAGTGCTGCTTATATAAATCAAGATTTTGTGAAAAAAATCATTGATGAGCATTGTGATCAGCACATCAATCACAGACTACTTTTATGGAGCTTTATGAGTTTTGAATGGTGGTGTAGACTTTTTTTAAACAATGAGAAAATAGAAACACCTTATTAATTCTTTAGAAATATGAATAGGGATAAATTATTTTTTTTGGTTCAGCCGTTTTTAAAGAATATGCCTTTCAAGCTCGGCCTTTTCCTTCGAAACAAAACCTACCCTTATTTTTTTAAAAAAGTGGGTAAGAATGTAAAGTTTTTTGAAGGAAGTATTTTTAAATATCCAAGTGAGATAGAATTAGGACATAATGTTACAATAAACCAGAATTGTTTTTTTGTAGGTAAGGGTGGATTAATATTAGGTGATGATATAATGATGGGAGCTGGATGCAAAATCGTGACCTCATCGCATGTTGCGGATTCTACTGCAATGCCTATGCGTGAGCAAGGAATAACATTTGATAAAATAGTAATTGGCAACGACGTTTGGTTCGGTTTTGATGTTATTGTGTTACAAGGTTGCAATGTGGGTAATGGAGTAATTTTGGCTGCTGGATGTGTACTTACAAGTAAACAAACTGGTAATTATTCCATTTGGGGAGGAGTGCCTGCAAAAAAAATATCAGATAGAAAAACCGATAAAAATAATTAGTCGTATGAAGCAAAAAATATTAGTAACAGGTGGTACTGGTCTTATTGGTTCACATTTACTTGAAGCTCTCAGCTTTAGCAATCAATATGAGGTTTTTGTTTTAGGAAGAAATTTAAAACTCAGCGATAGAGATAATAATATTATTCATATTGATATTGATTTAGCGAAAGATTGGGACGAGTCAATATTGCCAGAAAATCTCTTTGCAATTGTTCATTTAGCGCAAGCAGAAAATTTTAGGATGTTTCCTGAAAAGGCAAAAGAAGTGTTTTATATTAACACACTAAGTACTCTAAAACTTATCAACTATGCTACTGAGAAAAAGCTTAGTCATTTTATTTATGCTTCATCAGGAGGAATTTATGGGAATGGTGACAAGGCTTTTGTGGAAGATGTTGTTAATGCATATGAGAAGAAAACTGGCTTTTACATAGCAACAAAGCATAGCAGTGAGGTAATACTAGAAAATTACTTTAATGAACTGAACGTTTTTATATTGCGATTCTTTTTCGTATATGGTGAAGGTCAAAAAAAGGAGATGTTGATTCCACGGCTCATCAATTTCGTGAAAAATGGAGATCCAATCACTCTACAAGGAAACTCGGGAATAGAAATAAATCCGATATATGTAAAAGATGCCGTTTTGGCAATTTTAGCAACATTAAAATTAAATGAAAGCCACACCATAAATATTGGTGGGCAAGATGTTTTGAGTTTAAGGTCAATTGGTGAGCTAGTCGGTTTAGCTTTAAATAAAAAACCGCAGTTTATTGTAAATGACAGCGAAATTCCGAAAAACTTAATCGGCGATATTACAAAAATGAAAAATTTATTGCATGTACCGCAAATATCATTTAAACAAATAATAAACAAACTAATTTAATATTATGGCAGAAAATAATACAGCAAAAAGTTTTAGTGACAAATGGCACAAAAATGCAGGGCTGGCATTTGCAAATACATTAGACCCTAAATCAGATATTTTCAAGTGGATTACAGAAAGAAATGGATTTAAAAATGGGGAAGAACTAAAGGAATTCCTCTCGTTAAAGAAAAGGATTTTAGATGGCGGTTGCGGAAACGGGAGAGTTACTGCATTACTAAGAAATTATTCAAACCCTGAAATTACAGAAGTTGTGGGTATTGATTTAACTGCTGCAGATGTAGCCGCTGAAAATTTGAAAGAATATAAAAATGTAAATTTTTTCGATAAAAATTTATTAGATGATTTAACTGACCTAGGGAAGTTTGATTTTATTTACTGTCAGGAAGTATTGCACCATACTGGAGATGCACGGAAGGGATTCGATAACTTAGTTAAAATACTAGAGAGAGATGGTGAAATAGCCATTTACGTTTACAAACAAAAAGCGCCAACAAGAGAATTTGTTGATGATTACATTAGAGAAAAGCTAAACGGTATGGATTATGAGCAAGCAATGGTGCAATGTAGGCAGATTACAGAATTAGGGAAAGCATTATCAG
>JBBRHK010000230.1:0-5265 GCA_038222815.1 Chitinophagales bacterium | reverse complement strand
TAGGACCTTACCTTCCTATTGCTAATACAATAGATAGATATCCTACTCTTCTTCTAAATCCAATTTGATTTCTTGATCCGGATTTTCCTTAAAACTTAAATTATATAAATCAAGTCTTCGATCCTTTAAAGTCTGCACGCTGCCATAATTATGAAGTTCTGTCAATAGAGATAAATCTACATCACTTACTACAATCATCTCTGTGTTGGCGGTTGCTTCTGCTTTAATTCCAGTAACAGGAAACGAAAAGT
The DNA here is from genome assembly GCA_038222815.1 of Chitinophagales bacterium. GTDB lineage: Bacteria > Bacteroidota > Bacteroidia > Chitinophagales > Chitinophagaceae > Ferruginibacter. The sequence goes on along the minus strand of JBBRHK010000230.1, from coordinate 5,014 downwards.
CGCTTGGCGTCAGTACGGCAGATTGTGCATACTGCAAATCCATATTGGTAACTTTTGGCAGATTCCCCACATTTCCTGCAATCGCTACGAAACATTCATTTTCGATGGCTCTAGCTTGTGCACAAAATCTAACTCGGTTATAGGCATTTTGAGTATCTGTAAGAAATGGCACAAATAAAATTTGCATTCCGTCTTCTGCTAATTTTCTAGTCATCTCGGGAAATTCGACATCATAGCATATTTGTACTCCGACTCTTCCAGCATCCGTATCTATAACTTTAATCACATTACCTCCTTGAATATTCCAATCATCTTCTTCTGATGGTGTGATATGTATTTTTGCAATTCGATCTATTTTACCATTTCTCTGCAGTATGTAGGATACATTGTAAACTTTTTCATCGATGACTTCTGGCATACTACCAGCTATGATGTTTACATTATAGGACATAGCCATTTTTGCCATAGCCTTGATAATTGGCGCTGTAAATTGTGCTAATTCTTTAATTGCAGTTCTAGTATCAAGGTGATTAAACTTTCCCATCAGTGGCGATGTAAAAAGTTCTGGAAACAAAATAAAGTCCGATTGATAATCGCTCACGGCGTCCACAAAATAATCTACGGTGGTGAGTAACTCTTCCAGATCATTGTAATGTCTCATTTGCCATTGTACTAGTCCTATCCTTACAATATCTTTTTTCCTAAGGATAATACTTTTCTCTGAGTTGTGGTAAATGTTGTGCCACACTAATAAAGTAGCAAATCCCATACTCTCTTTATCTTCTGGTAGATAATTTTTTAAGATTTTCTTTATTTGAAAATCATTGGCGAGTTGAAAGGTTAAGGCAGGATCAAATATCTCCCGTTTTTTAACTTGTTGTATGTATTCTTTTGGGGAAAGCTCAGCGGCATGCTTGCCGTAATTGGGAATTCTTCCGCCAGCAATAATCATTTTAAGATTTAGATTTTCCACTAATGCTTTTCTAGCATCGTATAATCTCCTTGCTAGTCGCATTCCTCTAAAATCTGGATGTACAAATACTTCAATACCATACAGTGTATCTCCTTTAGATGAATGCGTTGCGAAGCTGAAATTTCCTGTTGCGTCCCTGTAGGTATGGTTGTCTCCTAATTTATCATAATCAACACATAACGATAGAGCACACCCGGCTACTTTACCATCATATATAAGTACAATTTGCCCTTCTGGAAATTTATTGATAAGCGTTTGTATACTGTCCTCTTTCCAATATTGTCCTGGCTTGGCAGAATAAGCCTGTACCATAGCCACCTTAAGGGATTTATAATCTTCTATTGTAAGGTTTCTTACTTCTATAATTGCGTCGTCCATTATAATAATTGTTTTATTTATTTTGATATAGTAATTTAATTTTTTTTTGTTCGAGTTCCAAATAGTTTTTTACTCTTCTCTTTCAAACTTGGGACTATTGTTAGCTTCTGTTCTCATCAATGCTTCGAATGAAAATTTTAACTGTGGCCGCCGCTCAGGATTGCAATTGTAAGTGTCTTGTAGTTCTATGTGCAGTGATTGCTGATTTCCTGATTTTGTTCTGGAGCTTTGCGAAATTGGTAAAATCCGATTACCTGCCCCTGTGAATTCATTTTTGTACAAGTCTTCATTTGAATACCTATTCCCTATTATTACAAATCCATTAGCTGTAGTTTTTCTCATTCGTTTCAATTTTTCTTTTCCAATATATTATTTTGAATTTTATATTGTCGTATAGTAATCCAATTATTAGAATTGTTGCTGGTATTATCAATATATATAGATCTAGATAAGAATAGAAAATTCCACCAATAATTCCACCAATAAAAAAAAAGCAAATGATGCGTAGCCGAAGATTAATTGTTGAGGTTAACCTATGTCTTTGTTCTTTTGTTTTATAAAAAAATAATTGCGAAAGTTCTATTCCTAAGTCAGTAAATAGTCCAGTCAAATGTGTTGTTCTCACGATTGCTCCAGAAATTCGTGTCACTAGTGAATTTTGCAAACCCATTGCAAAAAGTAAACTCAATGCTATGAGATTTGAGTTTACTGCTAAAATCTTGTGTCCAATAAGTCCAATTGAAAGTAGAATAATACTTTCAAGAATTGTCGGAATGATAAAAATGAGACGTTCGTTTTTTCTTGATATTATTTCTACAAGCAAGTTGGAAACAAATGAACCTAAAAAGAAAAATAAGATATACAAAAAGTAGATAATGCTTTCAGAAAAATGAAGCTTAAAAACTTCATCAACAAAAAAAGCAAAGTGTCCTGTTACATTTGTAGTAAGGCGTTGAACAGATAAAAAACCTGCGACATTTACGATTCCTGCAACAAAAGAAAGTAAAGAAGCAATTTTCTTATTATGGCTTAAGGTTCTCGTCTTTCCTTGGTGTCTAAACATTATTTTTTGTAGTCAAATTTAATTTTGTGGCAGTCTCAGTAAATTTAAAGTGAAGACTAGTGCATTATACAAAAGCCACCCGAAGGTGGCTTTTGTATAATTTATTTATCCTCCTCATCTCCGCTTTCGTTCTCGTCTTCTTCTACATCATCTTCTATTTCTTCCTCTTCAACGTCTTCAACATCCTCGGCATCTAATTCCTCTAGTACCTCTAACTCTCCTTCAGCAACTATCACAACAGTTATAATCAGATTTCCATCTTCATCATACAATTCTGAATCGTCTTCTTGCTCATCTAATTGAGTAATAGCAGCAATGTTATCGCCATCTTTTACTTTGATTAATCGTACACCTTGAGTTGCACGGCTAAGTTCACTTATCTTATTTACCGCCATTCTGATAGTGATGCCACTTTCACAAGTAATCATCAAATCTTGGTTCTCTGCTACATCAAGTAAACCTACTAAAGCACCAGTCTTTTCAGTAATCTTCATTGTTTTTACACCCTTTCCACCACGATTTGTAATTCTATAATTTGGTTCGCCGGTTTCTGCATCATCAAGCTTCGTACGCTTACCAAAGCCTTTCTCACTCACTACTAGTATTGTTCTAGAATTATCATCTTTGTTTACCACAGCAAGTCCTACAACTGCGTCATTAGAAGGGTCTACAGAAATACCAGCTACTCCTATTCCTCCTCTACCGGTTGCTCTTACTTTTGATTCTGGGAAACGAATAGCTCTACCAGATTTCACAGCCATTATTATTTCAGAATTACCATCTGTAAGTCTTGCTGCTATAAGTTGATCATCTTCTCTAATGTCGATTGCATTAATACCATTCGCTCTTGGCTTACTAAATCCTTTTAGCTTACTCTTATTGATGATACCATTCTTGGTAACTAAGACAATGAAATTATTATTTACAAATTCTTCATCTTCAAAGTTTTTGATATCAATGATAGCCCTTACTTTATCGCTTGGTTCTATCTGTATCATATTCTGTAAAGCTCTACCCTTGCTAGTTTTGTCGCCTTCCGGTATTTGATAAACTTTAAGCCAGAAGCATTTACCCTTTTCTGTAAATATCATCAAGGTATGGTGCGTACTCGCTACAAATAAATGCTCTATATAATCTTCATTTCTTGTACTACTACCCTTCGCTCCTTTACCTCCACGCTTTTGTTGTCTATATGCATCGGTAGTTGTGCGCTTAATATAGCCTAGATGCGAAATAGTAACTACCACGTCTTCATCCTCTATGAAATCGAGCATATTCATTTCATCATCTGCATACTCAATTTCAGATTTTCTTTCGTCACCAAATTTCTCTTTTACTTCCAAAAGCTCTACTCTTATAATATCGTAGCGCATACTTTCGTTAGCCAAAATTTCCTTGTACTTGGCAATCATAAGCATCAATGCTTCATACTCTTCTCTAATCTTATCAATCTCAAGACCAGTAAGGGTTCTAAGCCTTAATTCTAATATCGCTTTAGCCTGTATTTCGCTAAGCTCAAACTCTGTTATCAACCCATTCTTGGCATCCTCCGGTGTAGCAGAATTTCTAATAATTTGAATGGCTTTATCAAGCGCATCTTTCGTAGCTATTACTTTCATATAGCCTTCTAAGATGTGTGCTCTTTCTTCTGCCTTGCGCAAATCAAACTCCGTTCTTCTTGTTACTACTTCTAAGCGGAACTTAATAAATTCTGATATAAGATCTTTAAGGTTAAGAGTCTTAGGACGACCATTTACAAGCGCAACATTATTAATACCATAAGAAGTTTGTAAATCACTGTACTTGTACAATAAATTTACAATTACCTGCGCCACCACATCTTTCTTAAGCTCTACAACAATTCTAGTACCTTCTTTATTATTACTTTCATTGTTTACATTGCTGATGCCTTCAATTACTTTATCATTTACTAAGTCACCAATTTTTTGTGTAAGCAAATCTCTGTTCACCTGATAAGGAACGGCACTAATCACTATTTTTTCTCTTCCTTTAGCATCAGTTTCTATGTTCGTTTTTCCACGCAACACCACCTTTCCTCTACCGGTAAGCAATGCCGCTTTTACGCCATCATAGCCATATATAACGCCACCTGTAGGAAAATCTGGCGCTTTTACAATCTTTATTAAATCTTCAATATCGATATCTCTATTATCTACATAAGCCATACAGCCATCAATAACTTCCGTCAAGTTATGCGGCATCATATTCGTAGCCATACCTACTGCTATACCACTACTACCATTTAGCAAAAGTTGCGGAAGCTTTGTAGGAAGAACAACAGGTTCTTTTAAACTATCATCAAAGTTGAGCTGAAAATCTACCGTTTCCTTATCAATATCCTCTACCATTGCCTCGGCAAATTTCTCCATACGCACCTCCGTATAACGCATAGCAGCTGGTGGATCACCATCTTGGCTACCGAAGTTACCTTGCCCATCTATCATTGTATAACGCATACTCCAATCTTGCGCCATACGCACCATTGTAAAGTAAATACTTGAGTCACCGTGCGGATGGTATTTACCCATCACATCACCTACAATACGAGCCGATTTTTTATAAGGTTTATTACTAGCATT
>JBBRHK010000229.1:0-5282 GCA_038222815.1 Chitinophagales bacterium | reverse complement strand
ACAATTATGTAGATGTAAATGTTGAGCTATCAGTAGAATTGAAATTGGCTAATCGTGCTTTTAGAGTAGAAAAATACGAACATAGTTATCCGCATTGCTGGCGTACAGATAAGCCGATTATCTATTACCCATTGGATGCTTGGTTTATAAAAACTACTGCGGTAAAAGATAGGATGATAGAACTCAATAAAACCATCAACTGGAAACCAGCAGCTACTGGCACAGGCCGTTTTGGTAATTGGCTAGAGAATATGGTAGATTGGAACCTAAGCCGTAGTAGGTTTTGGGGTACGCCTTTGCCTATTTGGAAGACAGAAGATGGCGAAGAAATAAAATGCATTGGCTCTATTGCTGAGTTGAAAGAAGCAATGGCAGCAGCGAATAAAATATTGGGAGAAGGCATCAATAATGAATTTTTACACGATGATAATCTAGACCTACACAAGCCTTACGTAGATAAAATTACTTTGGTAAGTAACAGTGGCAAGCCAATGAAGCGAGTGCCAGATCTGATAGATGTATGGTTTGATAGTGGCGCTATGCCTTACGCACAATGGCATTATCCGTTTGAGAATGTAGAGCAATTTAAGCAATCCTTCCCCGCAGATTTTATCGCCGAAGGCGTAGATCAAACTAGAGGATGGTTCTACACCTTGCACGCATTGGGTGTTTTGTTATTTGATTCTGTGGCGTACAAGACTGTGGTGAGTAATGGACTTGTGCTAGATAAGGATGGTAATAAAATGAGCAAGCGATTAGGCAATGTTATTGATCCATTTGTCACGATAGATAAATATGGTGCTGACGCTACAAGATGGTATTTAATTACGAATGCAGCTCCTTGGGATAGTTTAAAATTTAATGAAGCAGGGATACAAGAAGTACAAAGAAAGTTCTTTGGTACTTTATACAATACCTATCAGTTTTTTGCTTTGTATGCTAATGTAGACGGATTTTCATTTAGCGAAAAATATATTCCTTTACAGGAAAGAACGGAGCTAGACAGATGGATTTTGTCTTCTTTAAATACCTTAATAAAATCGGTTACAGAAAGTCTAGATGCTTATGAGCCTACGCAAGCGGGACGAGCCATAGAGCAGTTCTTAGATACGCAACTGAGTAACTGGTATGTGCGTCTTTGTCGCCGCCGGTTCTGGAAAGGAGAATATGAGCAAGATAAAATTGCAGCCTATCAGACCTTGTTTGAATGCCTTGAAACGATTAGTTTGTTATCAGCACCTATTGCACCATTCTTTTCAGATTGGTTGTTTAGAAATCTCAATAAAGTAGCAGGAAGACATCAATACGACTCTGTGCATTTGGCCAATTTTCCAGTGGCAAAGGAAGGAAATATAGATGCAGTTTTGGAGAAAAGAATGGCATTGGCACAAGATTTATCTTCACTCATTTTATCCTTGAGAAAGAAAGTAAATATAAAAGTAAGACAGCCTCTACAAAAAGTATTAGTGCCTTCGCACTCGGATGCTATGACGGCAGATATCAAAGCGATAGAAGAAATTATTATCACAGAGACCAATATCAAAGAAATAGAATTGCTTGAAGCCGATAATGATTTTATAAGAAAGAAGGCAAAGGCCAATTTTAAAACTTTAGGTAAGCGCCTTGGTACAAAAATGAAGTGGGCAGCAGATAAATTGGGCGCATTGACTAATGAGGAAATAGAACAAGTGCTTGCGGGACAATTTACTATTGATGATGGTACAGAGACGATAAGCATCTTGCCCGAGGATATAGAGATTATTACCGATGAAATTCCAGGTTATGAAATTGCGGTGAGTGGTTCGCTAACTGTCGCATTAGATGTAACCATTACGCCAGAACTCCGGCAAGAAGGTTATGCAAGAGAATTTGTAAATAGAATACAGACGATAAGAAAAGAAAATGAGTATCAGCTTACGGATAGGATAACCCTAAAAGTTAAGCCAAATGAGGAATTAGAGGATGTTTTATTGTCATATAAAGCGTATATTTGCGCCGAAATTTTAGCTGATGATATTGAAATTAGCGACAGTTTTGAGGAGGCTCTTTCTTTAGAAATTGGAGATAAAACCCTAATAATCAACATTAAAAATAAAAGTGTTTAGTATGGCTACGAAAAAGGCGCCTGCAAAGGTAATAAGTAAGAAAGCACCAGCAAAGAAAGCTGTGGCGGTGAAGAAGGAAGCTCCAAAGGCGAAACCAGCGGTAAAAAAGGCTGCACCTGTTGCTAAAAAAGTAGTGAAGCCTGTTGCTAAGAAGGCTGCTGCTCCCGCAAAGCCGGTAGCTAAAAAAGCTGCTGCTCCTGCAAAAGCAGTAAAGCCAGTTGCTAAAAAAGCTGCTGCACCTGCTAAGAAACAAGCACCTGCTCCTAAAAAAGTTGCTCCAAAAGCTGCAGCACCTAAGAAAGCTGAGAAGCCTGCTGCACCTGTAAAGGCTGTAGAAAAGCCGGCGAAAGTTGCTCCTGTAGCTAAAGAAAAAAAGCCTAAGAAAGAGAAGGTAGCTAAGGTGCCTAAGAAGAGAATGGTCACTTCAATTCCTGTTTCTAAAGCTACTATTGCAGCTAGAGAAAAGCAAAGAGCGGCTAATCAACCTAAAGAGAATATAGCAGCGATTCGTATTGTAAAAGCTACAAATAGAGTAGCGCCTACAGGAATTCCTGTAAAGCCAGTTGCTCCAGTAAAAAGAGTAAAGCCACCTACTAATGCAAAAGATATAAAAATTACTCCTGCTAAGCCAGTATCTATTCCTAAGATAAATACTAAGACGACTAGAAAATATAGACCAGATTTTACACATTCAGTATTGGATACACCTAAGAGTTCTCTTAGCGAATCTATCACTAGATATAGCGATTCTGATTTGCAAGAATTTAAAGAATTGATTCAAAGAAAATTGCAATCAGCGAAGGCTGAGCTTGCTTACTTACAAGGGCTAATCACAAGAAAAGATGGACTTGGCGGAGACGGAAGTGACAACAAGCACATGACGATGGAAGATGGAAGTCTAAGTATGGAAAGAGAGCAACTAAGCCAAATGGCTAGTCGTCAAATCACTTTCACTGATCACTTAGAGAAAGCCTTGATGAGAATTGAAAACAAAACTTACGGCATCTGCAGAGTTACTGGTAAGCTAATAGAAAAAGCAAGATTGATGGCTGTACCTCACGCTACTTTAAGTATGGAAGCGAAGAGCACTCAGAATAATAGATAAGAATATAAAATAAATAGTTTTTAGAAAAAGCTTCACTTAACCGTGGAGCTTTTTTTGTGTTTTGCAAAGTCAATCGCTAGGTAGAAATTGGCACACGGATCCGCCGCAGCGGACGGATGCTCCGCAACACAGATTACACGGATAAGAACAGGGTCAATAAAGTATCCGGGGAAATTGAGTGTAATGTAACTGTGGGCTTACGGTACTGGAGCTGTTTTTATATTCTAATAAGTCAGAAAAAAAATGAACAATTCTATACTATTTATCTCACAAGTATTTTAATTGCCAAATCATCAAATCTCCAAATCCTCACATCATCAAATCAAATCACTTCCTACTTTATATAATCTTCTTGCAAAGCCAGTCTGTGATTTTTTACAGTCTTAACTAAAAGTAAAATGGCTAATACAGAAAATGGTGTTCCAGCCCAAAATGAAAAATTGTCGAGATTTGCCTCAAAAAGCTCAATTGTCAAAGTGAAATATGAAAAGAACAAAATAAAAATACCGAAATATATTATTTTGAATTTTCGATTTTGTTGTTTGCTAAAATAGGCTACTGTCAAAATGATTTGTCCAGCTATAGCAATTGTCGCAGCAGTGAAAAGTCTGTTGTCATAATCGCCAGTAAAACTAAATATGGCGTCACCGTGAACTAATTGGCTAAGTCCCATTATCTCAATTAATCCCAAAAAGCCAATTCCGTGGCCAGCTCCAACTGGAATTAAAAAATTCAAAATTATTGTTAGTATTAAAAGTCGATTTATAGTTTTCATCTTATACTATGTCAGGATAAACGCTTTCTAAAATAGAATGTCTTTCATCGCTCAATCTATTACGGAGTATCCAATTTTCTAATAATCATCTCCAAATCATCAAATCACCAAATCATCAAATCAAATCACCTCCTCTTCCCCTTCAAATTCTTCAAATGCTTTTGTATCATCATCTTCAATTGTCTCTTCACTAAAGCGCCCATTGTATTGCATTTACTAAAATAGCTATTGCCAAAATGCTCATTGAGCTCTTCCCTAAGTTGTTTTATTTTATAATTTTCTGAGAGTTCTTCTTTAGACATAGTATCTAGCAAATCCATCAATTGCTCGCTGTTGCCTATGGCTCTGTAAGCCATACTGGTACGCTCTTCTGTTTGATATTGTTCTATAACATCTGGACTTAATTCTTCCATCACCATTTTTACGAAATCATAGTTTTCTTTATAAAATTGCGGGAGGTATAATTTTTTGTTGCCTTCATAACATTGCTGGTCAAAATCAATGGCTCTAAATCGATATTGATAATCTTCAATATCTGGCGTAATATCTACTACGAAATTGTAGCTGCGCATATCTCCAAGCAGCCTTGCAAAGCAGCGCTCATTAAATTTTACAAATTCTTTTGCCAGTCGGATTTTACTATGTGTTGCATCATTCAAATGTTTCTCTAGGAAAATATCTCCAGGTATGCCGGGTATATGTTCCTCTACCAAAGTATTATTATGATGTAGGTAAAGAATGTAGTTGGGAGATAATAAATGCTCTAATTCTAGTCCATATATTCTGGAGGCATCAGCCGCTTTTATGTAAAAGTGATCAGTGTTTCCATTCACCTTGTTTTTTATCCTTATTCTAAACGGAACACTGTTGCCAAATTCACAAAAGTCTATTCGCTCTACCTCAAGGTGATTGATGTAGCGCATATTACCTTCAGTTTTCAGCACGGCATAGGTTTCTATAATACTTTCCTTGAGCTGTTCCATTTCTCTAAGGTCATATACGGCAGTTTCCCAATGGGTAAGTTTTCCATCGGCTCCTCGTATAGCATCGGAATATCTATAATCTAAAAGTTGAGCATAGTTGATGGGTAAAGGCACATCTCTTCCTGTTCTTTGCAAATATTTTTTTAACCTTTCTGAAGGTGGATACAATTCTTTTTTCATCATTGGCCTGTCCGCTTCCTTGCTAATGCCTGCATTGATGATGTCAGAAAATTTCATTGAGTAATGATTAATAGTGTATAAAGATAATTCTATTGGAGGCATAAAAAAAAGTCGCTGATGCTCCTGTCAAAATT
>JBBRHK010000228.1:0-5287 GCA_038222815.1 Chitinophagales bacterium | reverse complement strand
ATGATAAACTGTACTTCACACTTCGTACATCACACATGACTCCTCACATTTCCTCCACCCACTTATCTCTCTCATCCGGACTGAATTTCCAGGGAGCAAAATTATTTTCAATATTGCTAAACATTCCATTCCATTCTTGCGGTGCATTACTTTCTTCCATCACAAGGCTTCTGCGTAACTCATAGATAATATCTAGTGGATTAATGCTTATAGGACATTCAGTAACACAAGCATTGCAAGAAGTGCAAGCTCGTAGTTCTTCTACAGTAATGTAATCGTGAAGTAGCGATTTATTATCGAGCACAAAACTGCCGTTGGTATTTATATTTCTCCCCACTTCTACAAGCCTATCTCTCGTGTCCATCATTATTTTTCTTGGGCTCAGCATTTTACCAGTTTGGTTAGCAGGGCAGGCATCTGTGCATCGTCCGCATTCTGTGCAGGTGTAAGCATCTAGTAAGTGTTTCCAGTTAAGATCTGCTACATCTTTAGCACCAAAACTTGTAGGAGCTACCGCATCTGTAGGTGTTTTTTCTGGCTCCATCATATACAGCACTTCATTTTGTACAGTAGGCATATTGCTCATTTGTCCTTGTGGAATAAGCTTGGCGAAATACGCATTAGGAAAAGCCAATAAAATATGAAGGTGCTTGCTGTAAGGCAGGTAATTTAAAAAAGCAAGAATTCCGATGATATGCAACCACCAAGCACCTCTTTCTATCATCACTAGGGTAGAGGAAGACATATCAGAAAAGAGTGGCACTAAATATTGTGAAATTACAAAGTCGCCTGTGATGTGATAATGCTCAGCTCCCTGGAGTTGTAAAGCTCTATCAGTAGCATTCATAATTAAAAATAAACTCATTAAAATTACTTCAACTACTAAGATAATGGTGGCATCAGACTTTGGCCAGCCCACCATTTCTTTAGCAATAAACCTTTTAACCTTCAATACACTTCTTCTTATAAAAAAAATAATTACAGCCACTAGAACAAGAAAAGCAAGTACCTCAAAACAATTGATGAAGAAATTATAAGCACTTCCAAGAAAAGGTAAAAATAACCGATGTGTACCTAGCATTCCATCTAACACAATCTCTAGCACTTCTATATTGATAACTACAAAACCTACGTAAACGAATAAATGAAGAATAGCCACCGGCAAGTTTCTAAACATTTTCTTTTGGCCAAAAGCCAACAGTATTACATTCTTCCACCTAGCAGCGGGGTTATCTGTAAGGTCTATATCTTTTCCAAGATTAATATTCCTTTTTATTTGCCCTGCATTTTTTGCAAAAAGAAATACGGCTACAGCAAATAAAATGATAAATGCGACGATGGAAATAATAGGCATAAAATATAATTGGTCTACGATGTACGCTAAGATAGATACTAATTGATTGCTACCAAAAAACTTATCCCGATTTGAATTTCTGTTTTAAACCATAAATTCATTTGTGGATTTATGTAATGTATAAAGCCGCTAAAAGTATTTTTTGCAATGAAAACTATTTCCAAGCGGTATTACTTAACTTTCACCTCCAAATCTGACATTTAATGTCAATTTTTTACAACGTATTGTTAGCAAAATGAGCGAAAGAAATATTTTAAACGACATAGCCAGCGCAAAAAAATTGCAAAGGATGGCGATGGAAATTGCAGAACAAAACTTTAATGTGCCTGAGCTTACGCTTATTGGAATTAGAGAAAATGGCATCTATATCGCTGATGCTATTGCTAGTTATCTGTGCAGTAGGTATAATGGGAAAGTGACGGTACTGCAACTTACAATGGATAAGAAGAAGCCATCTGCTATTACGCTAAGTGCCACAACTGATTTTGCAGAAAGTACGATAATACTAATAGATGATGTGGCCAATAGTGGTCGTACAATGTTATATGCGCTACAGCCTTTGCTAGCAAGCTACCCTGCTAAGATTCAGACTTTAGCTTTAGTGGAAAGAATGCATAAGCAATTTCCTATTGCGCTTGATTACCGAGGAATTTGTGTGTCTACCGCTGCCAATGAATATATCGTAGTAAACGTGCAGGAGGGAGAAATAATGGGCGCAACTTTACACACTCAATAATTTTTATAAAAACTAGGTTATGAAATAGCCAATAATAATTTACAAAAAAACCGTGATAATTATTGAGGCGTATTCCAAATGACAATAAAAAAAAGTAAAAATAAACATATGAAAAAAATACTATTTATTTTCTTATTATTCGTATCTCTCAAAAGCTTTGCTGATGAAGGAATGTGGCTTCCTCAACTGCTAGGTAAGCTCAATGAAAGCAGGATGAAAAGTCTTGGAATGAAAATAAGTGCTGCTGATATTTATAGCATAAACAGTGGAAGCCTTAAAGACGCCATTGTAAGTTTTGGGGGCTTTTGCACAGGAGAAATTATTTCAGAAAATGGATTGATTCTTACTAATCACCATTGTGGCTTTGATGCGATTCAGAATCATAGTACGCTACAAAATAATTATATAAGAGATGGCTTTTGGAGTAAATCTTACCAAGAGGAGATAGAGAACAAGGGACTCTTTGTAACCTTTATAGTAAGGATAGATGATGTTACCAGCAGAGTAATGGCTGGCACTACCAAAGGAATGAGTGCAAAGGAAAAACAGCAGGTTATCGATAAAAATATTGTTGATTTAGGTAAGAATGTGAAGAAGGGAAATTCGCAATCTAGTTTCATTAGAGGTTTTTTTGAGGCAAACGAATACTATCAATTTGTAACCGAAACCTTCAATGATGTGCGCCTTGTAGGAGCACCACCAAGTGCCATTGGTAATTTTGGAAAAGACACAGATAATTGGGTGTGGCCAAGGCATACAGGCGATTTTAGTCTGTTTAGAATTTATGCATCGAAGGATAATCAGCCAGCCGATTACTCTACTGCTAATGTGCCATATAAGCCAAAGCGTTCTTTAAAAGTATCGCTTGACGGTGTGGCAGAGAATGATTTTACTTTAATTTTTGGTTTTCCTGGTCGTACGCAGCAATACTTACCTGCAGTTGCTGTAGAGCAAATAAGAGCCATCAATGATCCTGTGAAAATTAGTATTAGAGATAAGGCACTAAAGATTATTGACCAATATATGCGTACGGATGAGTCTATCAAAATTGCTTATGCATCTAAGTATGCAGGCATACAAAATGCTTATAAAAAATGGCAGGGAGAAGTACTTGGTCTTACTAGGGTAAATGCATTTGCCAAAAAAATGAAATACGAAGAGGAATTTAAAAAGCGAGTAAATGCTAATACCAATTGGAAGGCGATGTACGCTGATGTATTACCTGGGTTAGAAAAAGCGTACAACAACATAAAGCCGTACGGTATTGCCAGAGATTATTACACAGAAACCTTGAGTAAAATTGAACTGTCCACCATCGCTATACAATGGAGTGGACTTGCCAAGGCATACAAAAATGAAGGTGAGGCAGGATACAAAAAAAGATTACCAGCAGTGCAAGAAAGAATAGAAGCTATCATTGGAGAGTATAATGTAGAAGTAGATAAATCATTGTTTAAAACCTTGATGGAAAATTTTGTAACCAATACGACACCTGCATTCATAAGTCCAATGTTGAAAGCTTCTTTGGTAAAGAATAATGGTAGTTATGCAGAAATAGCCAATGAAAACTTTGCAGATAGTACAGGATATTCTTTAATGGGTATCCAGAAGTTGTTTTTGTTACCAGCTGCAGAAGCGGTAAAGTATATTGAAGAAATGAAAGTTGTACAATTATTTACTGATATGCAAGCTCACTACGCAAGTACCGTGCAGCCTACGCTTGGTGAAGAGCAAGCCAAGATAAATGAACTGCAAAGCTTGTATATGAAAGGGCAAATGGAAGTAATGACAGAAAAGAAATTTTACCCAGATGCCAATAGTACAATGAGGGTCGCTTATGGTAAAGTAAAAGGGTATACAGCTAGAGATGCTGTGAACTACGGTTTTCAAACAGAGATGGGTGGTATAATGGAGAAATATGTACCAGGCGATTATGAATTTGATGTGCCACAAAAAATGAGGGAATTATATGCCGCAAAGGATTATGGACAATATGGTACAAAAGATGGCAAGTTATTTGTTTGTTTTATAGCTACCAATCATACTACAGGAGGGAACAGCGGTAGCCCGGCTTTAGATGCTAGTGGGAATTTAATTGGTTTGAATTTTGATAGAGTATGGGAAGGGACGATGAGTGATATAAATTTTGATGAGTCTATTTGTAGAAATATTATGGTGGATATCCGATATGTGATGTTTGTGATAGATAAGTTTGCTGGGGCAAAAAGACTCATTGATGAAATAAAGTTTGTTCACCCAAAGAGTAAGAAGTAGTTTTTAATAACGAATTGATTTTGAGTATTATATAGGCTTTATTTAATGTTGTATGGCACAGTATTTATTACTAAAATGTGCTAAACCTGTGGATAAATCTGGTGCAAATCTGAGAAATGTAAACTACTTTTATAGTCGATTAAAAAACACTTCATAATGAAAAAATTTTTTAGCAAAAAGATCAAACAATCTCCTTCTAGTTCCTCCATTACTGCAAGGATTTATAATCCTTTTAGAGATAGAATAAGAAGACATATCTCAGATATCAATGATGTAATTACTGACGAAGATTTACGAAATGTAAATATTATGCAGATTGTAAAGCAAGGAGGTAGCGGATCCGATTTAGCAATGGGATAGGTCTTCTGTATTACATTTTTTTTAGGGTAGAAAAGCCTTCAATTAAAAATGCAAGAAATTTACACTAAATCCTTTTTTACTGTACTCCAAAGATGGTGTAGGAAACTTCAGAATATTTAAAACCTGCAACGCAACTTTAATTCCTTTCTTCCTAGTTTTTATTTTAGTTAAATCAATATCTGGAGCTAGATACCATTGTCTATATCTGTCAATCTGCGGCTGATAAAAAATGATATTGCCAGCTCTGTCCTTACCAATATTACTCCTTGCACCAAATACACCTTCAATGCCTGTTCCTACAGATACTTGCAGCCATGCAGGTATATTTGATTTAGGAAAAAAGGGCTTTAGCGTTGTGCTGAGCCAATAGGTTTGCCCATTATAATCCTTTAAAATACGCTCGGCCCTACTTTTCCCAAAAATATCATCGCTCCGGTCATTTAAGATTTGTGAGTTATATTTCTTTTTGTGGAAAGACCATTTGAATTGAATTCGTTGCTCATCCCAAGCTAATTCTTGCGCAATAAGCAAACCACTTCCAGCTATGTTAGCGCCAAAGTCTG
>JBBRHK010000227.1:0-5331 GCA_038222815.1 Chitinophagales bacterium | reverse complement strand
TATTGCAACCTCTGATGCAGCAGCACTTAAGCAATTTAAACATCCAGACTTTTACGGCATTGACATCAATAGCAAATTTGAAAAATCGCCAGGAGTAAAAGATATGGCTAGTATTTTAGAATTTAAATTGGCCGTAAAATAAATTACGAACATAATCAGTGAAGAATTAGAAATAGAATGTATGAAAAACAAGAAAGAGAAAAGTATTATTTCAAAGCCAGATAAAAATGGCTTTTATGGCAACTTTGGTGGCGCCTATATTCCAGAACTTTTACATAATAATGTAGAAGAGTTAAGAAAGAGGTACCTAAAAATATCTGGCACAAAATCCTTCAAAAAGGAAATGCAATATCTGCTCAAGGAATATGTAGGCAGGCCTACTCCACTCTATCGTGCAGAGCAATTGAGTGCGCTGTACAATACTAACATCTATCTAAAGAGAGAGGACCTTTGTCATACAGGTGCGCATAAAATAAATAATACAATAGGGCAAATTCTTGTGGCCGAAGCAATGGGTAAAAAAAGAATTATTGCAGAGACAGGTGCAGGTCAGCACGGCGTAGCTACTGCGACGGTATGTGCTTTGCGAGGGCTAGAGTGTATTGTGTATATGGGCGAGAAAGATATAGAACGCCAAGCCCCGAATGTAGCGAGAATGAAGATGCTAGGTGCTACTGTAATACCAGCAACTAGTGGCAGCAAAACGTTGAAAGATGCTACCAACGAAGCTATTAGAGATTGGATAAATAATCCAGAGGATACTTTTTACATCATAGGTAGTGTAGTAGGACCACATCCTTATCCAGATATGGTAGCAAGATTTCAAAGCGTGATAAGTGCAGAAATAAAAAAGCAAATAAAAAAAGTATCAGGGCAAAGTAAGCCAACACACGTGGTAGCTTGCGTAGGAGGAGGATCAAATGCAGCAGGTGCTTTTTACCATTTTCTTGATGATAAGGATGTACAATTAATAGCAGTGGAAGCTGCAGGACTAGGTGTAAATTCTGGGAAATCTGCTGCTACAAGTGCGCTTGGCACAACAGGTATTTTACACGGCAGCAAGAGTCTTGTAATGCAAACCGAAGATGGACAAGTTGTAGAGCCCCATAGTATTTCTGCAGGGCTAGATTATCCTGGTATCGGACCTCTACACGCATCTCTATACGAAACTGGTAGGGCAACTTTTATTGCCGTAACAGATGAAAATGCCCTACAAGCTGGATTTCAATTGGCCAAGATTGAAGGAATTATTCCGGCATTAGAAACTGCTCACGCTCTATACGCATTGAAAGAAATAAAGTTTAAAAAAACAGATCAAGTGGTGCTTTGTCTCAGTGGCAGAGGTGATAAAGATTTAGAAACCTATATGCAATATTTATAAATTTTTCTTTGATAATGCCAACATTACAAGATCTCTTTGCTAAGAAAAAAAAGAATGTACTCAATATGTACTTTACCGCAGGCTATCCAAGCCTAGAAAGTACGACTGAAGTTTTAGTGGCGCTGCAAGATGCAGGAGCTGATATTATAGAAGTAGGTATTCCCTACAGCGACCCCATTGCAGATGGACCAGTGATTCAAGCTAGTAATATGCAAGCCATTGAAAACGGCATTAGTATAGAGAAAGTTTTTACGCAACTGGAAAGCATCAAAGAAAAAATTACCGCACCTATTATTTTAATGGGCTATCTCAATCCTGTGATGCAGTATGGTTTTGAGGCTTTTTGTAAAAGAGCCAATGCTATTGGCGTCACAGGAATTATACTTCCTGATATTCCATTGACAGTTTTTGAAAATGAGTATAAGGCTATTTTAAAAAAATATGACCTCAGCTTAATATGGCTCATTACACCACAAACAAGTGAGGAGAGAATTAGAAAGATAGATAAATTGTCAAATGGCTTTGTATATGCTGTTTCTTCCGCATCAGTTACTGGTACAGAAAAAAATAATGATGGACAAGATGCTTATTTTAAGAGAATACAAGCAATGAACCTCAAAAACCCAGTGCTTATTGGCTTTGGGATAAAAGACAAACCAAGCTTTGACAATGCTGCTCAATATTGCAATGGAGCGATTATAGGATCTGCTTATATAAATGCTATTAAAAATAGTGGAGATATTAAAGGGGATACGGTTTCGTTTGTTGATTCGATTGTTGGGTAGGTTTTATGTTGTGGCAAGGTTTGCTGATTAGGACTTCTCTATGCATATAATTTGTAGTATGAGGCAAATTTCTTTTCTGGATACTATGCTGAAAAGTAAAACTGTTGGAATAAAACAGTCCAAGTTAAGCTTCGAAAAAATTTGACTTGTTAGAAATACTCGAGCCTTGTGGGGCTAATTTAACTGGTCGTCAAAGAAATTTACAAAGAGCTTTTCAAAAAACCTTGAAGTATCGATATAAATCTTGTCGTGAATTTTCCAAGTTTCAAAAAACCTATCTGTATATATCGTATCCTTCTGATTTTTACTAATAGGAATGATTAGAGCAGCTTGGTAATTAATGTCGTCTACGGCAAAAATATCAAGATTTAATAGTTTCCCTTTAATCTTCGATTTTAATCCTTCACTTTGGATTTCAATTGTGTCAAACTGACTACGATATGTCCAAAAAGCTTGTTGTGAGATTCCAACGGGCCTCTGTACATGTTGCTGGTAAAACAATACTACAATACCTTTATCCCTTCTATCAACTTTATCACTTGGGGATAATCCAAGGCAAAAAACAAATAAAAAAATACTTAATTCTTTCATAGAAGTCGAAATTATTTGATGCTCGTTTTTCGAGGTGTTGGCGCAGCGCATTTCGAAGTTAGGACAAAAAGAATTATCTGAATTCTATATCTTTGTGTTGCGCTAAGCTAACACTTTGAAGAACCCACTTTAATCATAATGCTTATACCCAATTTTATTTCTAGGGGTTGGCTTACTATCCTTCTCTAATAGCTCTTTAAGTACCATAAAAATGTTTTCTATGTCCGTCCCATTTCCCTTTACTTCTTTCTCCATTTTTACAAGCTGTAATAAGATATCGTTGTGAGTAAGTGCATATGCTCTCATCTTTACAAAAACTCTCACCACTCGCAGATTTACTTCTATGGCTGTTTTGCTATTTAAGATGCACGATAACATTGTCACTCCCTGCTCTGTAAAGCAAAAAGGCGACGCACCTCCAAAATAACTTTTAGATGGTATCACATTTTGTGATACCATACTATCTATCTCTTTGTTAGTCATTGCAAACATAAAATCTTTTGGAAACCGTTCTATATTCCTTTTCACAGCTTGTTTCAATGCTCTTGTTTCTATACCAAACAGTTCTGCTAGATCTTTATCGAGCATTATTTTTTCGCCCCTAACAACATAAATCCTACTCAATATTTTTTGCTCTCCGACCAATCCTTCTAGCTCCTTACTTGCTTTTGTCATTATTTTTAATTGATTTGCAAATATAATATCAACTGTGGTATCACAGTTTGTGATACCACATATTATTGAAGGCGCTTTTAAATAGCTTCAAATAAAACTAAACCATGTTCTTCGAGGTGTTAGCGAAGCGCACCTCGGAGTTAGGATAAAAGAATTCTATGAATTCTTAATCACAATATTTATAACACAGTCAAATTTTTTGAGTGAATTAAATTTCACCAAATAGGTAAAATCAAAAGATCAACTCTTTCTATCTTAACCATCCCTTTTCGTTTCCCATAAAAATAATCTGCTACGCTGCTATTTATATACTCATATCTTTTAACTACAATTTCAGAACAAAAAGAATAACGTAGAATTACAAGTCAAGTCGGAGACCTGATTTATTCAAACTTCGAGGTGTGCTGCGTTAACACCTCGAACTGAATTTTATTACGGAACATATCGTTTATTTGGCTTTATAACATCATTCTCTAAAAAGAAGATTGCATCCTTTATAAATTCTATATTGTCATTTTCAGTATCGGTAAGAAAAGCATTAACCAACTTATTGTAACACTTCAATAAGACATCATAATTTATCTCATTAAAATAAGCCCTTATGTCATCAATCAAACTAATACAATACCAGGCACATTCATAGTTAGAATGAATTATTAGATCGATAAAAACTTCAATGTATTGAGATGATTCTTTTACCGAATATTCGTTGCAAGCATATATGTAAGAACTTTCGACCAATCCAACCTTTTCAGATTTAATTTTACTTATAAAAAAGGGAATGATTCTATTGTCACAATAATTTTCAACAAGAAAATATATCAAATCTCGTTCTTTTTGGATATCTGTTTCCTTCGAGATTGTATTGAACATTTCGTGAATAGTCAGCATTTAATAGTTTTACTCAACGTTCGAGGTGTTAGCGAAGCGCACCTTGAAGTTAGGATAAAAAGAATTCTATGAATTCTTATTCACAATATTGATAACAACATCAAATTTTGAAAGTGAATTAAAATTCATTAAATGGATAATATCAAAGGATCAATTCTATCTGCCATTAGCCTCCCTTTTGGTTTGCCACTATAAAAAAACCAACACTATACATTATGCCACTTATCTTGAAGTCACAATTTGTGACATCAAGTTATCGCCGTTCCCTTAGATGCGCTTAGATAGCAGCTAGAAGAACCAACTGTTTTTATAAGGTCGCTCCGAAGGAGCTTATCAAAAAATATTCAATTTTCTACCATTAGGTCGTGCCGCTGGCACTTTTAAAAACTATAACCAACCCTATTTCTTAGCCGCCTCTACCCCACATTTCAACCACTCCAAATACTCCTGCTCCAATTTTTTCGTATTCGCATACCCTAGCGGATGAGAAAGCAATTGCTCCTTGGTATTAATGATTGCATACCAAGGCTGTGCATTACTTCCAAAATTTTCAGTTTCGAAAGTTGCCCATTTATCACCTACGGTTATGATTTCTTTCTCTGCACCGTTTTTAGATTTGTAAGTAAACTGTTCTTCGAGTGGTAACTCTTTCTTATCATCCACGTATAAAGAAACGACGATGTAATTTTCCTTCATCACATTATAAATCGCTGGCTGCACCCACACATTTTCTTCCATCTTTCTACAATTTACGCAGGCGTATCCTGTAAAATCTAGGAGAATAGGCTTGTTTTGTTCTTTAGCCATTCGTAAACCTTCATTATAATCGTGGGTGCAATTCAAATTCAATATGCAGTCGCTATCCTTTTTGTAAATAGAGTTCCATAATGGTGGTGGGAA
Source organism: Chitinophagales bacterium (assembly GCA_038222815.1). Lineage (GTDB taxonomy): Bacteria > Bacteroidota > Bacteroidia > Chitinophagales > Chitinophagaceae > Ferruginibacter. Next base: position 108 of record JBBRHK010000227.1, on the reverse strand, counting down.
GCCGCTTATCAATGAAAGATTAGCATACTTTGTATTAGTAACACCTGGCACTAGGTACAAAGTAAATGCAGTTACTAGCACAGCCAATCCGATTCTAAAAGCAGATAA
>JBBRHK010000226.1:0-5359 GCA_038222815.1 Chitinophagales bacterium | reverse complement strand
TTATGGCACCTTCGACTTTGGAGACCCAAATTTCTACCAAAAATTTGTACAAGGAAAATTGAAATACTATTTGAGTATCGAGCGCTCAGACGATTTTATTTCAGACTACACAGTTGACAATAGAACGGTTACAGAGCAAGTGCTTATTCTTACTGCTATTGAAAAAAGAAGTATAAGAGACGCCCTTGCAGAAAACATAAAGGAAGAAAATCGATTCTATCTGTATGATTTTTTCTTAGATAACTGTACCACAAGGCTTAGAGATTTAGTAAAAAGAAACAGACAGCCCGAGATAAACTTGCCTGCTGTAATGCCAACTAATTATACATTTAGAAATGCCATTCATCAGTACTTAGATAGTGGTAAAATGTATTGGAGTAAGCTAGGAATTGATATTTTACTTGGTGCACCTACAGATGCAGTGATGACCGTCGAACAACAAAAATTTCTTCCAGAAAACTTAATGTATTCCTTAGATAGAAATACCACAGGTAAAGTTGTAGGGGAAACAAATGTTCTTTATAAAGCAAATGAAATCGTAGGAGACTCTTTTATAATCACTCCATTGATGTGTTCGTTATTATATTTACTGATTGGTATTCTGCTTACTTATTGGTCTATTAAAAAAACACAGGTCTCCTTTGCGCTTAGATTTTTTGATCTTCTTTTATTTTTAATCTTAGGGCTGCTAGGTTGCTTGCTAGTATTTATGTGGGTGGGCACAGATCATACGATGACTAAGCTGAATTATAATTTACTATGGGCTATACCTACACATTTATTCGCAGTATTTTTAGTGATCAGTAAATCAAAACTCTCTAAGAACTACTTTCTTATAGCATCTATTGTATCGGCTTTATTGTTATTGGCATGGTTTTTCTTACCTCAACAGCTTAACACAGCATTGATGCCCATTGCCCTATTAGTTTGCATCAGAAGCGCTCATTTATTTTTCATTAAAAGAAATACATAAACTATGGAATTAAAAACCCTTTTGTACAACAATCACCAAGTCAGTTACAGGATAGATGGCGAAGGTGCAGCCATAGTTTTTGTTCACGGTTTTGGAGAAGACAGTAAGATTTGGAGAAATCAGGTCGGTCAATTCAAAGAGAATAAAAGTGTTTACTTAGATCTGCCTGGTTCTGGTAAAAGCAGTTTCAATGAAGACTTAAATAGTATTGATGCCTATGCTGAAGTTGTAAACGCTGTTATAGAAGCGGAAAATATTTCAAAATGTATTTTGATAGGACATAGTATGGGCGGCTACATAGCCTTGGAATTTGCTAAGTTGTTTCCTGAAAAATTAATTTCTCTGATGTTGTTTCATAGTAGTGCTTATGCAGATAGCGAAGAGAAGATATTAGGTAGAAAAAAATCAATTGAGTTTGTGAGTAATAATTCAGCTGCCGCTTATTTCAAAACAATGCTTCCAGATTTGTTTTACGATAAAGATTTACATACAGAAATGATTAGCCAACAGACTGAATATGCCAAATCTATCAGTGATGAAGCAACAAAGAAGTACTTGCAAATAATGATGAATAGAGTTGATAATACAGAAGTGTTAAAGACGCTCAGCATTCCATTCGCCTTTATACTCGGCGAGCATGACAAAGCTGTTCCATTTGTCCAAGGGCTTGAGCAAACGCATTTAGCTGATACAACGTATATATACATATTAAGACAGTCTGCCCATATGGGTATGCTTGAAGAAATTGACGAGGTAAACAATTCATTGACTGAATTTGTTAAATCATCGGGTAAATAATAGCAAAAGTTAGCTAAAAAATGTAAATTACTCTTGTGATAAAACTTATATGAAAAGACTTTACTTACTTTTTATTTTATTGGTTTCTTTTTTATGCGGTAGAGCAGCTCATATCGTGGGAGGCGAGATTGTATATAATTTTGTAAGTAAAACATCTTCAACCACTACTTACGATGTTACTTTAATTCTATTTAGGGATAACCTTTGTACAGGTTGTGCTATTTTGCCAGCATCGGTATCAATTGGAGTTTTTGATAAGGCAAGTGGTCAGCAGATTGGAGGCTATCTTAATGTAAATAGAAATTTTGAGCAAGCACTACAAGTCACACAATCACCTACCTGTTTGGAAAATGCACCTTCATTTAATTATAGCGGAGGTTATTATACAACGAGAATTACTTTAGATAATAGCGAGGTTGGACATACGGTTACTTTTCAAACCTGTTGTCGTGTGACTGGAATTGCGAATCTCACTTTTAGACCTTCAGGTGCTGGAAACGGAGGACAGGGCGCTACTTATAGCTCATTTATTCCTGGGCAAAATGTTTTGCAGGGCATTTTAAATGACAACAGTGCAAGATTTCAAACTGGGATATCGATTATTTGCTTTAATAAAAGATTTACCCTAGATTTTAGTGCTACAGATGCAGACGGGGACAGTTTATTCTATGAGTTTGTAGATGCCTATGAGGCTTTAGCGGCACAAGATGCTAGCTTCAGTACACCAGGACCACCGCCATATGAATCTGTAAGTTATAATCTAGGCTTTTCAGGACTTCAACCACTCGGTACAAACGGAGTTGTAATAAATAGCGCAACAGGAATCATCACAGGTATTGCACCCGCCCTTGCAGGAAAATATACAGTAGCGGTACAGGTATCTTCTTTTAGAAACGGTGTTTTGTTAGATAGACATAGGAAAGATTTCTTAGTTACCGTTTCACCTTGCGATTTTTCATCTGCTGAGTTAGATTTATCATACGCAAATTGCAAAGATTCTACATTCACATTTGTAAATAATAATAACTCTCCTAATAATCTCACTTTCCTATGGGATTTTGGTGATGGTAATACCAGCACAGATCAATCTCCTGTGCATACTTATGCAGACACAGGAAGATATACTATAAAACTTGTTGTGAATGCGGGCACTGCTTGCTCTGATAGTACAACTGCACCATTGATTGTTTTTCCAACTTTTAGAACTGGATTTTCAGAGTCTTCGCCTACTTGCAAGAACACACCTGTCTTTTTTAGAGATAGTTCATTTGCTACTTATGGTCCCGTAAATTCTTGGTCTTGGAACTTTGGCGACCCATCTTCTGGAATAAATAATATCGCAAATACACAAAACACCACTCATTCTTATGCCACGGCTGGCCAGTACAACGTCAGGCTTATTAGTACTAGTGTAAAGGGCTGTAGAGATACGCTCCGCAAATTAGTAACCATTGTAGATAAGCCAGTTTTTAATGTAGGAAATGATACGCTCATTTGTATCATTGATACCTTGCAGCTAAACACAGTTGGTGTTACCGCTGCTACAGGAAATATTGTGTGGACGCCAGATTATAATATCAATAATGTAAATAGTTTCTCCCCGCTCGTAAGTCCAGATGTAACTACGACTTACATTGCGACTTACACTGACAACAGTGGTTGCTTTGCTTCAGATACGATTGTAATACGAGTTGTAAATGATGTGTCAGTAAGGGCAATGAACGATACGGTCATTTGTAGAACGGATTCTGTAAGACTCAATGTAGTAACGGATGGCCTTTCTTTTTCTTGGACACCTGCTGCATTATTAAGCAATCCTACAGCGCAAAATCCTTTTGCTTTTCCTACAGCTGCCAGCACTACATTTACAGTTACGGCTAGTATTGGCAAGTGTAGAAGGTCAGATGATGTAGTGGTGAGAACAGTGCCTTTCCCCAATGCAAGAGCTGGTAATGATACCACGGTTTGCTTTGGTGCTAATATTCCACTCTTTGCAAGTGGCGGTAGTAGTTATTCTTGGAGTCCTACTTTCTTTCTTAATAACGCAAATATTAGAAACCCTATTTCCATAGCTCCTCCAAGAACGCTAGATTATATAGTTACAGTAACAGATACTCTAGGCTGCCCAAAACCTGTAAGAGATACCGTAAGAATAAATGTTGTAAAAATTGTTGCAGCAGCTGGACCTAGAGATACCGCTATTGTACTCGGGCAACCACTGCAACTTAATGCAACAGGAGGACAGTTTTATTTATGGACCCCATCTACTTTTTTAACCAATCCAAATATTTCTAACCCTATCTCCAATCCAACAGATAGTATAACTTATTATCTCACCGTAAGTGATTCCCTTGGATGTTTTGGTAGAGATACTATTTCGGTGCAGGTATTTCGCTTGGCAGCTGGACTGTACGTCCCTACTGCCTTTACACCAAATGGTAATGGAGTAAATGATGTATTTAGACCTATTCCTTTGGGTATCCGCAGCCTTGATTATTTTAGGGTGTACAACCGTTGGGGTGAATTGGTTTTTGCCACCTCGGAGCTAGGTAAAGGCTGGGACGGAAATTACAAAGGAAAAGAACAAGGCACTTCTGCATTTGTATGGGAAGCGCTAGCTACGGATTACACGGGCAAGAGGATATTTAAGAAGGGTTCTGTGGTATTGGTTAAGTAGATACTATCTGTTTTTTCAGTTGTTTAGGATACAACCGATTAGAAAAAATTTACTGCCTTTGTTTTTGTCTAATTCGGCTCAATGTTTCAGGATTAATATTTAGGAAAGAGGCAATAAATTTTTGTGGTATTGTTGCCATAAATTGAGCGTAATAAATCATAAAATATTTATATTTTTCCACAGCACTTTTTTGTCTCAGCATATATAGCCGCTGTTCTTGCTTATAAAAATATTGTTCTGTTATAATACGACCGTGGTAATTGAACTCGGGAAATTGTTTATATATCTCTGTTAATCCCTCAAAATCTATGACCAAGACTAATGATGCATCCAATGCCTCAATGGTTTCTGTGGCGGGTGTTTGTGTAAAGAAACTACCAGCAGATATCACTATGTGACTGGTAAACATAATACGAGAAGTAACTTCCTTCTCTCCTATATAATGATAGCTGCGTAGCAACCCATTTGCAAGAAACCATAAGTGTTTACATACCTCACCTTCTTTTAAAAGTAATTCTCCTTTTGAAAACTTTACTAGGCGAAATTGTTTTGTCAAGGCAGCTTTTATAGCCTCAGAAATGGGACTAATTTCATCTAGATAGGTCAGAAGGACGGGTATGTAATCTTCTATTGTTTTCATAAATGGAAGTTACTTCGTTTTAGGAAAATTCCATTGTCAATCTTATGACTTGTGATACCGTAGCTTTAAAATTTAGGAACATAAAGACGAATGTAAGCAATGATAGTCCAAATGAAGCGTATAAAGGACCTTCTGAGTTTTCAATTTATTGACTTTTGTCAACAGATACTAAATCTTACCTGCATAGCTTTATGCGTTGATAATAATGACGTTTAATAAATTCGGGTTTCTAATTATAGAAAAGCTAATAATTAATTAATAACAAAAATTT
>JBBRHK010000225.1:0-5359 GCA_038222815.1 Chitinophagales bacterium | reverse complement strand
CCACAAAATTCTTGAATGAGGCCATACTAATATACAGCGATTACAATCTACAAAAACAATTAGTAGAAGCTCAAACCATAAAGAGCGAAGTTCTACAAGCTCAACTAAAAAATAATAACAATCAAATGGCAGTAATATTAAATGCTAGCCTACAAAATGAGACAAGATTTTTAAATTTACAAGTAGAAAAAGCCACTCAACAAAATGATATTGATAAGACTAGACTCTATTACCTCTCTACATTAATACTTGTAGGAATTATTGCTTTCATTTTTTATAGATATGCACTCAATCAGAAATTACTAAAGTCAAATTTTAGAAATAAAATTAGCAAGGACTTACACGATGACGTAGGCTCTTCACTCAGTAGCTTAAATCTCTATAGCACAGTAGCATCAAAGGTTTTAGATAGTAACCCCTTAAAAGCAAGAGAAATGCTAAATAAAATCTCTGAGCAATCTACACAGCTAATGGAAAATATCAGCGATATAGTATGGTCTATGAAATCGAAAAATGAAGAGACTATAAACTTAAGTACAAAAATAAAAATATTTGCAACGGACACACTATCAGCAGCAGAAATTGACTACAAGATTAATATTGATGAAGGTGACGATGTGATTGTAAAAAGCATTACTGGTAGAAGGAATATTCTAATGATAATAAAGGAAGCGATTAACAATATTGTAAAATATAGTGGAGCAAGCTTTATCAGCATCACCGTAAAGAAAATCAATGACACGCTACTGATTGCTGTTGAGGACAATGGTAAAGGTTTTGACGTGGCAGCTGCAGAAAAAACTGGCAATGGGCTAGGGAATATGAGAAAAAGAGCCACGGAATTAAATGGGCATCTCAACATTGAATCTACTATTGGAACTGGCACAAAGCTTACAGCTATATTCCCTTTGAGTGCTTTAAATAACGTAGGATGGTGACGAAAATCAAAAATCATTAAGAAGTAAAAAAAGCATATCAGCATTAAAAATTAAAAAAAAATTGGGCGAGACTTTTTACCATATACTATTTTTCTGTATCTGTATATTTCAGTTGATTTTTATGTTTTGTCAATGGATGCTATTTAAAAGAAAAGACTACCTTTTTTATATGCTCTATGTAATCACCTGCTGCATTTTTATTGCATTAAGAGTAAATAACATCATTCAAATATTCTCATTCAAGCTAAGTCCACTTTTAAATGAGCTAACTGACCAACCATTAATATGCTTTGCAATTTGGATGTACGTCAGATTTAGTTACCACTTTCTTAACTTGAAACAATTACAACCAAAAGTTTACAAGCCAGCTAAACGAGTAGAATATGGGTTCGCAAGTTTTATAATCATTAAACTTTTATTATTACCAATGAATCTCAGCTATCGCTTATCAGCAATCATATATTTTACCGTATCATTAATTCTTATCAGCTTAGCAATTTCCCTCATTATAGCGCTTCTTCGTCAAAGGAACCTATTAAATAATTTTCTAGTCTTAGGAAGTCTTTGCCTTTCCTTAGGTGGTGTAATAGGGCAAGTGCTAGCAGTATTCCTGCCAAATATGGGCCAGAACAACTTAACAATTTACTACGCCTTAGAAATTGCAATATTGATAGAATTTGTTTTGCTTACAACTGGTTTTACTTTAAAAAACAGAATCCTGCAACAGCAAGTGATAAAAGCACAACAAGAAATAATAAAGGGATATGAGAAAAGAAGTATTAATAATTGATGAATCCTTTCTATAATCATTAAAAAAGGACTACCTAATAATAGGTATCCAACTTATATCATTTTACTTTTAGCTTTGCTTATGTTTATAAAAGTCTTTATTTACGATGACAACAATGCCCGAAGAGATAGTCTTAAAGCATTGCTAGAGCTTAGCCCAGAGTTAGTATTTGTAGGTGAAGCATCAGACTGCAGCCTCATTGAGGATGATATGATTGCAGCAATGCCAGACGTGGTACTTATGGACATTAATATGCCTAATGTAAATGGCATAGAGGGTCTGTTAAAAATAAAGAAATTATTTCCACATATTAAAGTGTTAATGCAAACCGTTTTTGACGATAACGAAAACGTCTTTAACAGCATTCGAAGTGGTGCTAGCGGATATATTTTAAAAAAAGATAGTCCCAATAAAATACTGCAAGCCATTAGCGAAGTATATGAAGGGGGTGCTGTAATGAATCCAGGAATTGCACAAAAGGTACTCGCCTATTTTAATCCCAAAAAAGCCGAAAATCCATTGTCGATTAGAGAGACCGAGGTACTCACATTGCTTTCAGAAGGCCTTAGCTATAAGATGGTAGCAGATAGGCTAGGCTTGAGTTTTCACACTGTAAGTACTCATACAAAAAACATTTACGAAAAGCTTCACGTTGCATCTCTAGGAGAAGCGATTGCTTTTTATTATAAGAATCTTCAGTAACACTCCTTATTTTTTAGACAACGCCAAGCTACATTTCAGTCACAGATTAAAATATAGTAAAGGCAAAACTTGACAGATTACTTCGCCACAACCTAAACGTTAGTACCTATAATAGCTCAATACTACTACTCCGTTTATGTAAATAGTCGAGTTAGATACACTATACCCACAATTAAGTAATAGAATTCCACTAAGTACAATCACTTGTGTATAAATTCTGTGACAGCAGGCATGCCATATTTGCTAACTAATAGAAGAAAATGTAGTATCAACAATAGTTTTCAGAGAATGTACAGCCCTTCAACTTTCATTTATTGACTACCTACATTTAGCTATTGTAGTAATTTTTTGTGATTCTAATTTTACACTTTAATAATTATCACGACATCAAAAAAAATAACTTGAAAATGAAAAAGTGTAAAATAAAGTACTTCATACTCGTGTTGCTTTTTATTGCCAGCAACGGCATCTCTGCTCAAACAGAAAAAGAAGTAAAAGATGCAGAAAAGCTTGTCCCTAAAGAATTTTCAATACCAGCCTCTCCTCTCTTTGACTTACTAGGAGCTGCTCCAAACCAAGTGGCAAGAAGTAGCAATTTAAAAGATTTCAAAGTAGATTGGAGTTTCAAAAATTGGAGAGTAAATCCCAATATCGCAATACAAGGTCAGCCAATCTGGGAACTTTTTTATAACAAAAAGAACATTGAAAAATACCAGCAGGCATCTAACTTTCAAAGGATGATGGCCTCACTAGATGTGTCTATTGGAAGTATCACCAATGATATAAGTGACAGACGACTCGGCGGAGCAATAAAGATGAATTTATTTACCAATAAAGATCCGCTCCGTAATAAAGGTGCCTATGACGAAATACAAAACACATTTGCAGAAGAATTGATACAACTAAAACTAAATGAGAAAAGCCTTTTAAAACAATTAGACTCGCTCACTAAACCATCTGACCTGCAGAAAACAAGAGATGAATTGAAAGAAAATGATGCATTACGTGCTAGCTTCTACAGTCGTAAGAACGATGCCATAAAAGAAAAAGCGAAACAATTCATTGCAGATAACTGGAATGCCGATTTTGTAGATGTAGCTTTTGGGAAAATATACAGCTATGCTACAGATAGTGCTGGTAGTTTCAAGAAATTAAGAATAAATAGAAACACCGGCAACGGAGCCTGGATAAACTTTGGAAAAGGAATTGGTAAAAGAGGACTAGTTTCTGGACTAATACGCTCTTCCTTTTATGAAGAACAAGTCACATTCAGAATCAAAGATGACATTACAAACGATGAACGAGAAGACACTACAATTGCAGCCAACAAACTCTACAGTTTTGGTTTAAATTTTCGCTATGGCGGCCCTGTGTTTAACTTTTTTGCCGAGGTTATTTATGAAGGTAAGTCATTGAAAACTCCAATAGCCGCGGTTAATGACGTATTCACTGCCCCTGCAGGTGAGAGTATCATTACGAGCACTGTGGCTTGGGATGTGGTGCATCCTTACACGGTAAACTTTGGTGGTGACTGGCGCATAGGCCGAAACGTCGTACTCAACTACGGTATGCGCCTAGTGATGGATAAAAATTATAAAGCAATGTCATTTACACCTATAGCTAACATCAGCTGTATGATGAGGTAATGTGAACTAGAATCATCTAATCATTTACCAAATAGAAAAATCTTTCAAATTAAAATTTAGACAGATGAAAAAATCAACCAATCGCATTATGCTACTAAAAAACAACAACTTAAGATATGTATAAGTAGTCTTGTTATGTTGCCAACATTTATGGACTTTGGCACAAACTCAAACGTCCTATTACCTGCGTCTTGATAAAGACGATATATTAATTTCAAACTTCAGTATAGTTGATTCTACGTTGGCTGCTCGGTCAGGTTCTGCCTCAACAAGAAACATTTTGCACTTCGCCTATTTTGATATTACGGTAGATGACCAAAAAGTTACTAAAGCAGTCCTATCAAAAATCCAAAATATGGCTAGTAGTGGCCAATTAAAAACTGTATTCTTTTTCCAAGAGAACTCTGCAACAAAAAAAATTGACGTGGAAAGGACTTTTAATTCTGCTATTGTTAGAGAAATTTCTTTCCCACAATTAGATGCGAGTGGAAGAGGCAATCTTTTCAAACTTCGTTTTAAAATTGAGGCGGAAGCAACATCTATAATTTACGATTCAAAAAAAGAAATCTCATACATCGCTCCAAAAGTAAATAGCAAAAAAGCTTCCACAGCATCATTTAATCTAGTGCTAGATAAACTACCAACACGTAGAGTATATAGCCTAGAAGCTGGAAAAATAAGTGTATTTCAATTCGGTGGTAAATCAAGAAAAGGTGAGCCTGAACCGCAAGTATTGAAATGTACCATTGCATCCATTGATGAGCAACTTTGGAATGCACATTATGGAAATGGTGCTAAGAGAATTATATCGGAAGCCTACGTAGAATTACTTGCAGCAGATTTAAAAACAGTAATTCTGGTTTTAAAACTAAATGATACAATTATTACAGGGTACAGAACACTACCAACTGTTGGCAATACTGTTGCAAAATCAGTGTATGATTTAGAAGCAAGTAAAATAGAAATTAGCACAGAAGTAAAGTAAAATATACCAAAAAAGTTCACATAGGTTAATAGCGATTTGATGATTAGATGCAAGTTATTTCTTAACTCTTGATTGCGCCTAATGATGGACAAAAATCATGAAGCAGTGTCTCTTAGACCTCTAGCTAATATTAGTGAAATGATTAGGTGATAAACTATTTAATAAACCAATTAAAAAACAAACAATGAAAAAAGTACAATGGATGTTACTATTGCTTATTATGGCGGCAGGTTCCGAAATTCAAGGACAAATAAGGCCAATACAAAAAACACTAAAACCAAAACTAACTAAAACAAAT
>JBBRHK010000224.1:0-5412 GCA_038222815.1 Chitinophagales bacterium | reverse complement strand
ATTTGAAATTATTGCATTAGAAAAAATACAATCGCTTTCATACAAGAATGAAAGTCTACTTGTTCTGACAATTAAGAGAATGGTGCGATTCTCTCAGTAATTAATAGGATTTTTAGATACTTGGAATTGGTTTCAAAGGTAATTTTTTTTAGATGCGATTTAAGATTGTATTTTAGTTTAAATTTTTGCTTTTTAAATTCTGTCAGAACACAAAACCCTAATTCTATATGCCGCTACAAGTAATCAATGAAATTGAAATAGAAGCCCCCGCAGCAAAGGTTTGGGATGTACTTACACAATCAGAATATACTGCACAGTATATGTTTGGTTGTACAGTAGAGTCAGATTGGCACGTAGGTAGTCCTTTGATTTGGACTATGCAACACGAAGGGAAAGATTTTATTCCTGTATCTGGATTTATAATGGAGATACATCCAAATGTAAAATTGGTTTATACAGTTATAGATCCAAATGCTGCAATGGAGCAAATTCCTGAAAATCATCTCAACGTAACCTATGACTTGTTTCAACGAGATGATATCACATTGCTTACTGTAACGCAAGATGGCTTTGAAGGCGCAGCAAATGGGCAAAAGAGATATGAAGATGTGTACAATAATGGAGAAGGCTGGAATCCGATATTGGTGCAGATGAAAGAGCTGGCAGAGAGCGAATAAATTACTAGTATGAAAACATTACTCATCATACGCCACGCTAAAACCCATCAAGCAGACTGGGGTGAAGCAGACTTTGATAGGAAGCTAACCAAGCGAGGAGAAGAAAATGCAGCAGAAATAGCAGCACTAATCTTAGATAAAAAGATAAAAATCAACTTGCTTGTAAGCAGCCCAGCCAAAAGGGCAAAACAAACCTGTAAGATTTTTGCAAAGGTAGTAGGCATCAACAAAGATAAAATTCAATACGAAGAAAGTCTGTACGAAGCGCCAGCTATGGCGTATCACAAGTTATTACGCAACTTGCCTAATGATAAAAATTGTGTAGCAATTTTTGGTCACAACAATGGCATCACGCAATTTGCAGACGAGCTTTTACAAAATACTTCCATAGGGCATATTCCTACTGGCGCTGTAGTAGCAGTAAGTTGGAATGTTGAAAAATGGAATCTGATTGATGAAAAAAATGGGTCTCTACTTTTTTTCTCAGCACCTCAAGGGCATTTATAAAAATTGTGCTGTGATGATTTTCTATTTTCTGTCTTAACAAAAACTTACACAGGCCTCATTAATCTTTTCTCAGAAAAATCTTTCATAAGCAGGTATCGGAACTAACCATTCTCCGCTGCAACAATCTTATGAAATATATATTTTTACTTACAACAAGTTTTCTTGTGACTGGATTTGTTTTCGCTCAATCGAATGTTCAATTCTCTGTGAAAGCCGGCTTATCATCAGCAAGTATGCGTGGCGATGCCGTAAAGAATCTTGGCTCGCTAGTGAGCCAAACCAATGGAATTATTAGTACAAAATCTCGAACAGGATTTTATGCAGGTGGTTTTGTAGATGTGCCGCTGGGCAATGAGCTATCAGTAGCATCTGGCCTATCCTATACACAAAAAGGATACGAACTTCAAGGTGACCTTAATATAAAAGGACTTGGTTTCTTGGGTGCTAATGCATCTACCCAATTGCAGGCGGATTATATAGATATACCACTTCTTATAAAATTGAAATCTGGTGGTTTTAGAGCTTTTGCAGGGCCACAAGTAAGTTATCTTAATAAGGCTACCCTGCGAACTAGGGCAGGTCTATTAGGCATAAACTTATTGAACAATAAGACTGATGTGACTAGTAATTTTAATCGCTGGGATATGGGCGTTACTGCGGGAGTAGGATACGCACTCACTAAAAATTTGAGTGTAGAAGCAGCTTACGACTATGGCTTGACAAGGGTAGATGCTGGTAAATCAGTAAATTCCTATAACCAAGCTTTTAAGGTAGGTTTGGCGATTGGTTTTTAGGTTTGATTTATGTTTAACTGATAATCCGACGTAGATTGTCTGTGACAATCTCGTCGGTATTTTTTATGCGCTTGATTTAGCTCTTACTTGATAATTCAAAATGGTTGTCTTTCTTGAGATTATCAAGTAAAACCAAATGGGGCGTTGTTATTTTAAGTCTTAAAAAAGATAATCTCAGCTACTTATTTTTATAGTAGATTTGCCGCTTTAAAGAATGACATTCAGTTTAACCTTTCATTAACCATGAGGAGTTTACTTTTGCCCACTAAGTATTTAGTATTCAGTGCTGCAATTGTCACTATTGAATGGTTTCTTACTAAAAAGAACATAAGTAACAAATAATTATATGATTTTAAAGAAGTTATTGGCAGTTGCCCTTTTACTAAGCGCATCTACGATGGTAAATGCTCAAATGTTAGATACTACAATGGCGGTATCATCACCAAAATTTAAGCCAGCTCCGGTTACCTCTGGTGATCACTTTGTACTTCAAATTGCTAATAATGTTTGGACAGGACTGCCTGATTCCATCAGTAATAGAACAAAGAATTTTAATAGAAGTGCCAATGTATATATAATGCTTAATAAGCCTTTTCGTACAAATGAAAAATTGGCAATAGGGTTTGGTATAGGTGTAGGAACAAGTAGTATGTTTTTCAATAAGACTTTTGTAGGTATCAATGCTAATGTGCCTATTTTACCTTTTATAAATGCTGATAGTATCAATCATTTTAAAAAATATAAGGTGGCTACTACCTATCTTGAAGTTCCGTTAGAATTAAGGTTTTCTTCTAAGCCAAGTACTCCGAATAAGAGCATTAAAGCAGCGCTAGGAGTTAAGGCTGGTTTGTTGCTGAATGCCCATACTAAGGGTGTAACACTACAAGATAAAACGGACGCAACTATCAATAGTTTCACAGAAAAAATTACTTCTAAGAGTTATTTTAATAGTAACAGAATATCGGCTACTGCTAGAGTGGGGTATGGTATATTCTCAGTATTTGGAAGTTATGCACTTACAGGGGTCTTTAAAGATGCAGTAGCTGCAGATACGAAGTTGTTCCAGTTTGGGATAAGTATCAGCGGATTGTAATATTAAAAGAAGATTAATATATGCCCTTTCTGAAATAAAAATTTTCAGAAGGGGTTTTTTATACCCGAGAGTTATTGGCTATTTTGAAGCATAGTTTTGTAAGGCAATAGCAAAACTGTACATTTGCGGTTCATTTCCTTTATAAAAACTGGCTCTGCCATTTACTAGTTATGAGTGATGCAATACAACATGAATGCGGCCTTGCGTTCATCCGGCTCAGGAAATCTTTTAGTCACTATCAGCAAAAATATGGTACCGTAATGTATGGTCTCAATAAGTTATACTTACTTATGGAGAAGCAGCATAACCGAGGGCAAGATGGTGCTGGCATAGCCACAGTAAAATTAAATACAGAACCAGGATATCCTTTTTTATATCGCATTCGTAGCAGTGCTAATCAGCCTATTGCAGATTTATTTCAAACAATTGGTAAAGAAATTGAAGAAGTAGAAAAATACCAGCCAGAAATAAAGCAACACCCCGGTCTTATGAAAGGCCATATAAATATCTTGGGAGAAGTGCTACTTGGTCACCTTCGTTACGGTACGCAAGGAAAAAATGACGTAAATTTTTGCCATCCTTTTGTAAAGAAAAATACAATTCCTAGCCGCAACCTTGCTTTGGCAGGCAATTTTAATCTGGTAAATACCGATGAGCTTTTTGACTTAATAAATATGACTCCTGGTGAGTTTCAATGCCAGAGCGATCTTGCCGCAATGATGGAGGTCATTCACTCTTTTATGGTAAAGGAGGATGAGACTTCGCCTGGAACGTTAGATATTTGTAATGTGCTAAAAAAAGCAGTACCACTTTTTGATGGCGGTTATCACATAGCAGGGATGGTGGGCAACGGAGATGCTTTTATACATAGGGATGCACACGGCATTAGACCGTCTTATTATTATATAAATGATGAAGTCGTGGTAGCTGCAAGTGAGCGTGCTGCTATTCGTACTGCCTTTAACCTAGAAGAGAATGAGGTAAAAGAACTAGAGCCAGGTAAAGCTATTATTGTAAAGGCTGATGGGAGCTACAGCATTGAGGAAATTGTACCAGCTAAAGAAAGATTAGCTTGCTCCTTTGAGCGAATTTATTTCAGCCGTGGTAGTGATGAAAAAATATATAAGGAAAGAAAAGCATTGGGTTATAATCTAAGCCCTATCATACTTAAGGCGATTGACTATGATTTAAAGAACACCATTTTTTCATTTATACCTAATACTGCAGAAACTGCCTTCTATGGTCTCATTAAAGGAGCTGAAGATTACCTCAACCAAATAAAGATAGAGCGGATAATGAGCTGGGGCAAAGATTATGATGAGGCGAAATTATCCGAAATGGTGAATAGGAAAATAAGGATAGAAAAGATTGCCATCAAAGATGTAAAGCTGCGCACTTTTATTACAGAAGATGCTAGCAGAAATGAAATGGTGCAGCACGTATACGATATTACTTATGGTACAGTACGTCAAAATGAAGATAGCCTTGTAGTGATAGACGATAGTATTGTAAGAGGTACCACTTTGAAAGAGAGTATTATCAGAATGCTAAGTAGGCTACGACCAAGAAAAATAATTGTAGTGAGCAGTGCTCCACAAATTAGATACCCCGATTGCTACGGTATAGATATGAGTAAGCTGGGCGAATTTGTTGCATTTAGAGCTGCAATAGAGCTCTTGAAAGAGCAAGGAAAAGAATCTTTACTTACAGATATTTTAAATGAATGTAAAGAGCTAAAAAGAAATAATGCCTTGCACACCGAGAATCTTGTAAGGCAAGTATACAAGCCATTTACACCAGAAGAAATTTCTGCAAAAATTGCACAGCTCATTACACCAAGCGATGTAGATGTGCCGGTAGATGTAATTTATCAGACTATTGAAACCTTGCACGAAGCTTGTCCTAATAATAAGGGTGACTGGTACTTTACTGGTAACTATCCTACAGGTGGTGGCAACAGGGTTTGTAACATTGCCTTTATGAATTATATGGAAGGGAAAAATGTGAGAGGGTATTGATAAACTGGAAACGGTTAGGTAAAAAAAAGTCAGCACAAAGAAAAAATCTTTGTGCTGACTAAGAACTTAAAACTTTTTTGTCTGCGTTATTTTTAAACTCGACTTACAACTTCTCCAACTTCGCATCCACAATACCATAAGCGATACTTTCTTCCACATCCATCCAGTAATCTCTATCAAAATCTTTAAGGATTTTTTCTAGAGGCTGTCCGCAGTTATCCGCTAGGATTTTAGCACTCATTAATTTTGTTTTTTGTACCTGTACAGCCATAATTTCTAAGTCTGCACTTGTACCTCTACCACCGCCGCTTGGTTGGTGTATC
>JBBRHK010000223.1:0-5422 GCA_038222815.1 Chitinophagales bacterium | reverse complement strand
GCCGGGTGCTGGTATTATACACCAAGTGGTACTAGAAAATTACGCCTTCCCGGGTGGGATGATGATAGGAACGGATAGCCATACAGTGAATGCAGGAGGTCTTGGTATGATTGCGATTGGTGTGGGTGGTGCAGATGCTTGTGATGTGATGGCGGGATTGCCTTGGGAGCTGAAAATGCCAAAAGTTATTGGTGTAAAACTTACGGGAAAATTGAATGGCTGGGTGAGTGCAAAAGATGTGATTCTTAAAGTGGCTGGTATCCTTACTGTAAAAGGTGGTACTGGTGCAGTGGTAGAATATTTTGGCGATGGTGCTATCAACCTTTCTTGTACGGGTAAGGGAACGATTTGTAATATGGGTGCGGAGATAGGTGCTACGACTTCTACTTTTGGCTATGATGATAGTATGAGCCGCTATTTGAATGCGACTGGCCGTGCGGAGATTGCCGCTGCGGCAGATGCGATCAGAGAGCATCTTACGGGTGATGCGGAGGTGTATGCAAATCCTGCTGAATATTTTGACCAAGTGATAGAAATAGATTTGAATACATTGGAGCCACATTTGAATGGTCCTTTCACTCCAGATTTGGCTACTCCAATTTCTAAAATGAAAGAAGCGGCAGCGGCAAATGGCTGGCCTACAAGAATTGAAGTTGGGTTGATAGGTTCTTGTACAAATAGTAGCTACGAAGATATTAGCCGTGCGGTGAGTTTAGCTCAGCAGGTAAAAGATAAGGGTTTGAAATTGGCAGCTGAGTTTACCATTACTCCAGGTAGTGAGCAGGTGCGCTACACGATTGAAAGAGATGGTTTCTTAAAAACATTTAATGATATAGGCGCTACAGTATTTGCAAATGCTTGTGGTCCTTGTATAGGAATGTGGGACAGAGTGGGTGCAGAGAAGAAAGAAAAAAATACAATCGTACATAGTTTTAATAGAAACTTTGCGAAGCGTGCTGATGGTAATCCTAACACCTTTGCATTTGTAGGAAGTCCGGAGATCGTGACTGCAATGGCGATTGCTGGTTCGCTAGAATTTAATCCGTTGACAGATTCTTTGATGAATGATAAAGGAGAAATGGTAAAACTTGATCCTCCTACTGGTGATGAATTACCTACTAATGGATTTGCTGTGGAAGATGCGGGTTATCAAAAACCTGCTGAAGATGGAAGTGGCGTAAATGTAATTGTATCACCAGAAAGTAAACGTCTACAAATTCTTGAGCCATTTGCTGCTTGGAATGGTAAAGACTTGAGAGGTTTAAAACTTTTAATAAAAGCAAAGGGAAAATGTACGACTGATCATATTTCTATGGCGGGTCCGTGGTTAAAATTCCGTGGTCACTTAGATAACATCAGTAATAATATGCTGATAGGTGCGGTAAATAATTTTAATGAAAAAACAGACTCGGTAAAAAACCAATTGACCGGCGAGTACGGACCGGTTCCTGCTACGCAAAGGGCTTACAAAGCTGCGGGAGTGCAGACAATCGTTGTAGGTGATGAGAACTACGGTGAAGGATCATCTCGTGAACACGCTGCAATGGAGCCCCGCCACCTTGGTGTGATAGCGGTGCTTGTAAAATCATTTGCAAGGATTCACGAAACGAATTTGAAAAAGCAAGGTATGCTGGGTCTTACATTCGATGATAAAGCGGATTACGATAAGATACAGGAAGATGATACCATCAATATTTTAGGCTTGGAAAGTTTTACTCCGGGTGTTGCACTTACAATCGAGCTAGAGCATAAAGACGGAACGAAAGATAGCATCGTCGTAAATCATACATACAATGAGCAGCAGATAGAATGGTTTAAAGCTGGCGCTGCGTTGAATATAATTAGGAAGGAATTTGAGGCGAGTAAAGCTTAGGTTTTTAATATTTTAAGAGAATCCTCCCGTAGAGATGTGGGAGGATTTTTTTATTTGTGGAGTTGTTTGAAGGGTTTACTTCGATAGCCTGAGTTCAACTATTCTTTGGGCTCTGATTTAAATTAGCTTCAAATGGCACACTTCTATGTTTCGTTTATATTCATTATCACACCGCCTACGACAAGCTGCTAATGACACACTTTATAATTAAATGAGTATCAATATCATACCGGCTTCGACAGGCTCAGCCTGATGGCTTTAAAGTTTAAAAAGTGTCATCTCAAAGAACTTGAAAAGCCTTTATTAGTGCCTCAGGCTGACGACCCCGATAATTTGAAAAGTGTCATCCCAAATAGATTAGAGAGCTTTTATAAGTGCTTCACACTGATGAGTTTTTTTAATTGGTTTAATGGATCAAGAAATGTTTCCACCTTCGAATAGCTTTGCGAAGTAAAAAAAACGGATTGATGTAGAGGTATAACAAAAGTTCTTGAAAAATCGGAATATTTTACAGATTTGTTCTTTAAATTATAAAGCTCGTCAGCCTGAGCTTGTCGAAGGCGGGTTAGATGAGAGAGCAGCTTTTAGAAGAGTTTTGGTTATCAAAATAAATCAGACAATTCAATATTAACTCTAGTATCTAGTAATAAAAATCCGATACTTACTCGGAAAACCAATAACTCCCTCATAAAAATCAATATCAGTTGCTGTCATAATATCTAAGCCTACTCCCTTGAAAAAATGACGTTCCACTTCGTATCTTAAAACAAAACCTGGTATTGTTGTATTGCCCAGTTTTAATTTATAATCAGGTAATGCAGTGGTGAAATATATACGATGAATTTTGCCTTCACTATCCGTTCGTGTCGCTATTTTAGTATCGTATTTGAGTATTTTAAAATTAGCATTAGAAACTTGCCATAGTGAACTGTCAACCAGATTTTTTTTAAACAACCTCTCCTTCGATTTATCATAATTGGAGATGGTAAAAACTGCTACACTATCGTAGTCATAGACTATCGTCTGATTTCTAAATTTTTCTTGGCAATATGAATTCCACTCTACTTTCTTCTCCAAAAAAACTTTGTTGAGCCTTATTTCCCGATGACTGTCCGCAAACAAAAAATCTTTCTCATTTCCTCCTCCATAGCTTTTTCGTCCTAAAGAATCAGTAAAATTATAAGTGTGGGTGAAGGTAACTGCAGCAGTTTTCTGAGTAAATGCAACAATTGAATTTATAGAGCAGACAAGTACAAAGAATAGTTTTTTCATAGACTGGTTTGAGGCCTTCCCGATATCTTCAAATTAAAGACTGAGTCAACAATTTAATGCACTTTATGTCATTCATAAAAAAAATTATTTCAATTCTAAAATTTAGAAAAAATAATTTCCTCTTTGCAGTGGATAAACTTTAATTTTTAAACCAAGATAGTTAAAGCTTTAATTTGTTTTTGCATTCCATCCACCACAAAAGTATTAAGCGGCTGCGCTTGTAATCGCTCTTTGCCGCTGGGCATCGTTCGCCGCGGCGAACTGGTACGAGTTTCTAAAAGTTTTATATCTCTGGATAGCCAGCGATAGAGCAACTTCCCCTGTGCTGAGCAGTAGTAGAATAGTTTAAATTTCGTTCAGGGCTAAAAATTATTAGGAGTAGTTTTTGATGAGCAAGAAGTGAGGTTCTATTTTTTTTAAAAGTACTCTTCGGGCAATTTCATAGAATTTCCTTAAAGCTAATAATCTTATAATGTAAAAGCCAGACTCTCTATGGTCTGGCTTTCTAAAAAATAAATTACTCTTTCAAATAATTGCAGTCCCTTCTAATGACTCACGTCAAATCTAGACAACAAAATCTTATCCCCTTTTACAGTCTCACTCAGATAAATTTGATAATCATTCATTCGAATTCGATTCACACCACTCATTAAATAAAATTTACGTTTCTCGTCTTCTCCAAGTGTTTTAAACTCTGAAGCTTTACCGTCTTGCTTGTTGATAGAGCCATACTGTATGCTAAGTAGCGGTGAGAAAGAGGTGGTAGTTGTTCTTGTAGTACTGCCATTGAAGAAATTATATTGGTCATCAATATCTACATCTGTGTCTATGGCTTTACAAATTACCATCATCCAATACAACTGCTTTTTATCGCCCGACTCTATGATATTGCTGCTTACTGGATACATATTTGGAGTAAGTCCTCTGCTAAACATTCCCATATATTTTTTCTGATCTACTTCTACGCCATAGTTTCTAATAAAGTTTCCCTGTCCATCGTATTGTAGTAGAAATAGACCTTTGTACAACTTTGTACCTTGGTTTTTACCAATCTTATCAATAGAATAATCTTGTCCGCTGATGAACATATTATTGTCACTAGTCACAGATAAATCAGTTGTAAGAAAGCGCTTGCCATCAAATTCTACTTTCTTTTTTTGACCTTCTGGTTTTATATTTTTATCATTGATATCACTTACAGTTGGGGCATTTGCAAAAACTAAATTTCCATTTTGTATTTTTCCCACCTGGAAGTTTGTGTATTTCATTTCATCCAATCTATCATCTATAGCATCTTGTGTAACTTGAAATCCTTCTCCAGAAATCATCCCTTTAAGCGCTCCGAAGCCGCCTTTCTTCTCTGTATCTGCATCTTCATTACTAGTGTTTGCTAAAATTGCACCTTTAAATATCTCATTACTAAATTTATCTTTACCAATTCCAGGGCCGTAAAAATAAACTTGGCCGTCCTTTTCATAAGCGCCAAGCACTCTCCATCCTGCAACTGAAACTTTAAAATTTACTTTTTCTTTTAGCACACCTTCGGGCGACAGTCTGCAATAAGTATAGGAGTTAGGATCGCCTTCCACTTTCTTCATACCAGCACCACCATAAGTTGCAAAAACTAAAACCCAATCTCTTGGTGCATCATCCTGCGTGGTAGGGTCATCATCTTCTAGCGGTTGAGAAAGTATTGGAGTATTCGCCACATCAAAATTAATTTCTGCAGTCTTCTCCATATTTACGTCCTTATCTGCTTTGAATATTTGATATTTCAAAAACGATCCAGTCATATCTTTCTTACCAGCACCCACACCTGCACATACAAGTAAATATCCTTCAGAGTCATTTTCATAATAACCACCACGGAACATTAGGTTGGCATTTCCCTCTTCATTTTTTGGTTTTACTTTATCGCCAAGAATTACTCTCTTAGCATAACCACCACGCCACCAGCTCCACTTGTAGCGAATTGTCTTTTGTCTAAAAACCATTTGCTGCGTCATATTTGCCCTTACGTAAACTGATTGTGTTTCGTAGGTTTCTCCTTTGTATCGAAACCATTTATATTTTTTCCTCACTTTCTCAATCTCCTCCTCTTCCTTCTTTTGACCTACCAAGTTTAGATCTTTATCGTAGGTGTAAATTTCTGTTTTCACTTTTGAAGCACTCGACTTCAAAATGTAAATCAAATCGAAAGTATTCGTTTCTGGATGCTTTTCTATTTGTCCAAGAAAGCCATTTCTAGCTTTTCGAGAAATGTCGTAGTCTTTTTCT
>JBBRHK010000222.1:0-5453 GCA_038222815.1 Chitinophagales bacterium | reverse complement strand
CGCTGGCATATTATGCGAGGGGTAATTGTGTGGTTAGTAGTTACTATTGGCGTTTTTATTAATATAGATTGGATGTTTGACAATATCATTTATGCACCGGCGCAGAGTGATTTTATAAGTTACACCGGCCTTTGTGATTTTAGTCATTGGCTGCATCTTGGCGATTCCTTGTGTATGCCACCAATTAATATGGAGCTGCTTGGTAGCACAGTAAGTGGTCCATTTATGTCGGCCATTTCTATCTCTATGGTGTCTGGACTCATAATCGCTTTCCCTTATCTTTTTTGGGAAATATGGCGTTTTATAAAACCGGCTCTTTCAGATAAAGAAAGAAGATACAGTAGATTTAGTATTCTCTGGGTGTCAGTTTGTTTTTTCATCGGAGCTTTATTTGGTTATTTTTTATTGGCTCCTTTTACCTTTAATTTCTTAGCAAATTTTACATTGGGTACAACTGCCGCCTATAAGTATCTCCCTACTTTAGATGACTACATTGATACAATCAATAACATAGTACTCGGTTGTGGTATTGCTTTTGAGCTGCCTGTATTAGCTTATGTACTAGCGAAAATTGGATTGATAAGTGCAAAGTTTTTAAAAACTTATAGAAAATATGCGCTGGTTGTAATCCTAATTGTAGCAGCTGTAATCACACCTTCACCCGATTGGACTAGCCAGACTTTGGTAGCATTACCTCTCATATTACTTTATGAACTCAGCGTCATATTAGTAAAAAGAGTAGATAAAAAAAGACTAAAGGACGAGAAGGCTGAAGAGTGGAGTTGATAATGATTAAGATAGTAATTAACTTTACGACCTACTCTTATTAAAATTTCGATTATGTATGCATTTGATTCTACAAAGCCCATTGCTATTGGTTGCGACCATGCTGGCTTTGATTGTAAAGAAGATTTAATTTCTATGCTTGAAGCTGAAAAAATGCTCCTAAAAGATTTTGGAACTTTTGATAAGCAAAGTGTGGACTATCCTGACTTTGCTCATCCTGTAGCAAACGCTGTAGAGAAAGGAGAAGCTGCATTTGGCATTTTACTTTGTGGTAGTGGCGAAGGTGTATGCATCACTGCTAATAAACATCAAGGAATAAGAGCAGCGCTATGCTGGGAAGAGGAAATAGCTGAGCTGAGTAGAAAGCATAATGATGCTAATATCATTTGTATTCCTGCACGATTTGTAAGAGATGGCAAGGCAGAAAAAATGCTAGATGTATTTATGAATACAGCATTTGAAGGAGGTCGTCACCAGAACAGAGTAGAAAAAATAGGTTGTTAATATAAATCCCCTTTTACCTTTAAAAATAAAAAATGAATAAAAATTTTCTTTTGCTGCTGGTAATTCTAGTATCGACAGCTTGTTCTTCGTCTAGTAAAATTTCAAAAACTACCAGTATAGAGGAGCAAACAAAATTTGCCCAAGTAATCAATGAGACTTTCCTCAAAAAACATCTAGCAATCATTGCTGCCGATGATATGGAAGGACGAGAAACTGGTACGGCTGGTCAAAGAAAAGCAGCAGCTTACATTGAGTCTCAGTTTAAAGAAATGGGATTATTGCCTCCTGCAGGCCAGAAAAGTTATCAGCAGCTATACCCATTGTACACAGACAGTTTGATTTCTGCAAATTTTTTGTACAACACAAAGAAAGCTACACTAGGAACTGATTATATTCCAATGCTTACTAATAACACTGGCAATAAAAAAGTAGAAGCTAATAAGATAATCTTCGTGGGTTATGGCATTGAAGATGCCTTATACAGCGACTATTCTAATAATACAGATTATAGAAATGCCATAGTTGCATTTATAAATGGCGAGCCAAAGAAAGATGGTAAATATTTTCTTGCTGGCAGCGATACAAGAAGCGAGTGGACCGCATCTGGCGTAAATAAAAAAATAGCTATTGCTAAAAAGAAAGGAGCAGTAGGAGCCATTGTCATCAATACCGCTGATGCCGCTTTCGACAAAAGGTTGGTAGATAGAAATAAGAAAACAAATCAATACTTTCCTAATGCGAATACAGAAACGTCTTTACCAATAGCGATGTTTAGCAAAGCTTATTTGCAAACAATAGCTGGAGATAGATTAGATATAGATAAATATTTAACGGTATCTAAAACTAGCGGCAGTTTTACCGAGGCTAATCCGGTATTAAATGGCAATCTAGAATTTTCTGTTTCAAAATTCCAAGAAACTACCAATGCTAGTAATGTGCTTGGTGTTATAAAAGGTAAGTCAAAGCCAGATGAAGTATTATTTATTACTGGCCACTATGACCACCTAGGAATTAGAAATGGTATTGTGTATAATGGTGCAGATGATGATGGAAGTGGCACTGTCGGAGTAATGAATATGGCAGCAGCTTTTATGGAAGCAAAAAAAGCTGGTAATGGTCCAGACAGAACAATAGTATTTATGACAGTAAGTGGCGAAGAAAAAGGACTTTGGGGAAGTGAATATTACTCTGATCACCCTTTATATCCTTTGGATAAAACTACCGTAAATCTTAATATAGATATGATTGGCAGGGTAGATACAGAACGAACAAGTGCAGATACACTCAATTATGTGTATGTAATAGGCCATGACAAACTTAGTAGTGATCTACAAACGATAAACGAATTAGCCAATAAAAACAGCAGTAATATTACTTTAGACTATAAGTACGATGACCCTAATGATAAAAACAGAATTTATTTCCGTAGCGATCATTACAACTTTGCGAGAAAGGGTGTTCCTATCTTATTCTTTTATGATGGTATGTTAAAATCAGATTATCATAAGGCAACGGACGACATTGAGAAAATTAATTTTGAGTTATATAAGAAAAGAGCTCAAATGATTTTCTTCACTGCTTGGGATATTGCCAATAGAGAAGATATGTTGAAGAGAGATATTCCTTTAAATATGGGAACGAGATAAAATATTTTATTTTTTTGGATGAAAAGAGCGGTAGGCCAATTGGCTTACCGCTCTTTTTTTATGAAATATTATGATATGGTAAGCAATTAGTTAACAAAAAATAAAACGTACTAAGACTATTTTAAAAGTAATGTTCCGCTAATTTTTACCTTTTTTTTTAAAAAACTTTAGAAAAAAAGTAAGTGTGACACAATATAATAGAATAACTACCGTTTTGCTTGTAGTCATTCTACTACTTTGTTAACCATAGGTGTTTTAATTCGTAAAGCAAAGTAAAGAGAGACCGGACAACCAACCCCTGAAAAACTATGAAAAGAAATCTATCACAAAGCTTAATTATTTTAATTCTAATTACAATTGCTAACGTAACTGTGGCTCAAAACCCAATTTGTAATGAGCTAGTAAGCTCTTGTGGAAATAATACATCGGTGTCTAATTTTCAGAATGCACAACTATTTTCTGGAACTGCGCTTTCCATCGGTGCCAAGTACAAGTTCAGTAATATGTTTACTGAATCTAATGGAAATAAGATCGATGGTATTTGTGAAATTACAAAAATAGTAAACGCCAGATTGTTGAATATTGACGATGACTTAGCGGTAAGCACTGCATCTGGACAAAGTGTGAATGCCGCTAACTGGTTCGCTCCGCTTATACGGTCGGACATAAATCAATTTGGCTGTAGTAATAGAACCGGATATATTGAATTTACGTTTACCTTTTATAAACAATTTACTGGAACTACTTTGCCAAATGAAAAAAATGTAAGCGGACTGAACTTCGTTCATTATGATATGGATGGCAGTAATGTAGGGACTAATGGGTGGTTTAGAGAAATAGGTTACGAGAAGTATATAAATTCTTCAAATCCAGTCTTGCTGCTTAGCCCTCTATCAGAATTGAGCAATGCGGGCTTGCAAACGGATAATTTTTATAAGTATATGGGTAGCACTACAGAAAGAAATGGTTATTCACAGTGTTCTGAGGTAGCATTAATTGCAAAATATAATAATCCTCAGTCGAGCATGACTTTTAGAATGGGTTATGACTACAAAGCTCCTACGAACTGTTCCGCAAACACGATGACTACACCAGCAAGACAATATATGGCCAAATTTGACTGTGTTGGCTTTCCAACTACTACTTTACCTTTAAAATTTCTTCAGATCAATGCAGCTTTGAATTCAGACATCGTCACGTTAAACTGGAAATCAGCAGAAGAACAGTCGCTTAAGCAGTATGATGTAGAACGTAGCGAAGATGGTACTAGTTTTAGAAAAATAGGTACAACTGCCGTAAAACAAGGAATAATAAACTCTTATGATTTTAATGATAATGTAGCTGGTAATATAAATGACATTATCTACTATAGGGTAGTGGCTATAAATATAAATGGAGATAGAGATTTGAGTCCTGTTGCAACAGTAAGAAAACAAACAGACCAACTCAATAAAATCAGCATTTTCCCGAACCCTACCTACTCCGGCAGTATACAAATAAGATTAAATAGCACAAAAGCGGAATCAGCCATACTTTCTGTATTTGATGCCTCGGGTAAGCGAGTAATACAAAAAACTGTGAGTTTACTTAAAGGGACAAACACAATAATACTAAATGATATTGCTACCCTATCTTCTGGAAGTTATAATGTAGCATTACAAAATGCATCAATCAAATTTGCAACTAAGCTTATTATTTGGTAAGAAAAGCTCTTTCAATAAGAAAATATCAATCAACAAGGAAAATCCAAAAAAAGGAGCAAACTTTTATAGTATGCTCCTTTTCTTTTTTAAGTCACTATTATAAACTCATCATTTTACCAACCCAGCACCCAAGCAAAAATCAACGGACACACAATCGTTGCATCACTTTCTACAATAAACTTTGGTGTATGAATGTCCAACTTACCCCAAGTAATTTTTTCGTTAGGTACGGCACCACTATAACTTCCATAAGAAGTGGTGCTATCGCTTATCTGACAGAAGTAACTCCAAAAAGGAACATCTGTCCATTCTAAGTCTTGATACATCATTGGTACTACGCAGATAGGGAAATCGCCGGCGATACCCCCACCAATTTGAAAAAATCCTACTCCCTTCCCACCACTATTATGACGGTACCAGTCTGCCAGCCACACCATATATTCAATTCCACTTTTTACGGTGGTCGCTTTTAGTTCATTTTTGATGACATAAGAAGCAAAAATATTCCCCATCGTACTGTCTTCCCATCCTGGACACACAATTGGAATATTTTTTTCTGCTGCTGCTAGCATCCAACTATTTTTTGGATCTATCTCATAGTATTGCTCAAGTACACCACTGAGTAGCATCTTGTACATATACTCGTGTGGAAAATAACGCTCTCCTGCTGCTTCTGCGTCATTCCATATTTTTACGATATGCTGCTGTAATCTTCTAAAGGCTTCTTCTTCTGGTATGCAAGTATCTGTAACTCTATTAAAGTGATTCTCCAACAGATCCCACTCGTCTTGTGGAGAAAGATCTCTGTAATTAG
>JBBRHK010000221.1:0-5512 GCA_038222815.1 Chitinophagales bacterium | reverse complement strand
ATCAGGATGATAATCTTCTACCGTTACCCAAGCCATTGTCAACTCTGGTACTCGTGCAAAATTATCTTCGTGAAAAAGTTTTATAGTTTGCTTTACAATTCCTGGTCTTTTTGTTTGCAATTCTACTTCTTCCCCTTTTTTTATTTCGCTAAAATATTTTTCTACCCATTCGCGGGCCTGCACCTTATCAAAATCTCCTGCCACCACCAGCGTTACGTTATTGGGAACATACCATTTTCTAAAAAATTCTTTGACATCTGGTAGCGTGGCATTTTGCAAATCTTCCAACGAGCCAATCACCTGCCAGTTATAGGGATGGTCAGCTGGGTAAAGATGTTTATCAATTACATACGACGTGTGTCCGTAAGGGTTATTATCATAACTCTGGCGCTTTTCATTTTTAACCACCTGCTTTTCTTTTGCCAGAACAGGTTCCGTAACAGTATTGATAAACCATCCCAGTTTATCCGCTTCGGCCCAAAGCATTTTTTCCAGCGCATCATTAGGGACTGTTTGTAAATAATTAGTGCGATCCCTGCTTGTTGACCCATTAGCACCAGATCCACCGATTCTTGCGGTCATTTTATCAAGACCGCCCTTGCCCAAATTCTCAGATTCAAGAAAAAGTAAATGCTCAAAAAGATGCGCAAAGCCGGTACGACCTTGTTTTTCACGAGCAGAGCCTACGTGTGCCGTTAAGGAAACTGCCACTACGGGATCAGAACGATCGATATGAAATATTACCTGAAGCCCATTTGGCAAAGTAAATTTTTCGAAGTCTACGGTAAGGCTGGCTTTCTGCGCTGGCTGTTGTGCAGCAACGAAATTGAAGGCTATTAAAAAGGAGATTACAACGACGGATATTTTACGCATAATATTTATAATTAGGAAAGTGAAATGTAGGAATAAATGGGCAGAACTTGGATGGATGGAATCATAATTAATTGCCTTGTCTTTTGCACTCTTTCGGCAAAGGAAAAGAGGGTCACCTTGCCGACTGTTATGGCAAAGGAATTTTTAAGGGAGATGTTGTAGCTTTTCGTGTATGAGTTGGATTACCCGAAAGAAGATTAGTGATTTCTACAAATCGCTTTAATAATTGATCATCATAATAATATTTTGAATAGCCTAACGCCCAACCATCGAACCCTACACTATTATAAATATCACCAATCTTATACTGAATTAGAAATGATGTTGGGTGCATAATGCCCACTGGTAATTCATACTGCTGAATACTTTTATTAATAAAAACTTTCTTAGTAGTATCCTTCATAAATCTCCAGTTTTTTACTTCTGTCAAACTAAATATTCCCTGCCTTATAATATTTTCGAAAATAGAATCTAAATCATTTTCTTCAATCTGTTTCCGAAAAACAGGCGTAAATTTTTCTTCCCATCCATTATAATTGATTACAGTTCTTTTAATTTTTGTTATGGAGTCAAAGTATAATATTGTACAACTTTCAACTGCCATAGCAGCAGGGCGTTCATAAAATCTAATTTCAATAGGGTAGCTACTTTCTAATATTCCATCAATCTTTAGAATACTATCAGTCCATTTTTGATACTTATCATCAAATTTCTTCGAAAAAGCTTTCTTGCTTATACCATTTACTGTTCCTAAATAAATTGAGTCAGATTTAGACTGGCTATAAGAAGTTAAGAAAATAAATAGTATAAGGACAATGGTCAGAAAAATTCTCATATTTAAAGTTAAGTAGTAAGCCGGAATTAAATAAATGTACTCTACATATTATAAGTTTCAATTACCAATTACTAATATATTTAGTATCTTAATACTAATTTTCTTAGCTTTACTGTTCCAATGAAAGCATTAAAAGCAGATATTATCTCTCAGCTCCGTAAGGAGATATTCGCTATGAGTGGCGTGCAGCCTGCATTAGCAGAGGAATTGGATAATGCCGAACTACCCTTTATGCAGACACACTTTCCATTTGGCGTATTTCCTCGTGCGGCGGTGCATGAGCTGGTATGCAATGCACAAGAGGATATAGCGGCGAGTTCTGGTTTCGTAGCTTCCTTACTCAGTTCTTTGTTTACTACAGCTGCGCCTATGATTTGGATTAGTGAGCAGCGGCAGGTGTTTCCGGGGGGATTAGTGCCTTTTAATATTGACCCTTCGCAGATTATTTTTATACATCCTGCCAATGCAAAGGAAACTTTATGGGTAACAGAAGAAGCATTAAAATGTAAGGGTATTGGCGCTGTAGTAGCAGAGATGAGTGGCGTAGAATTTTTGCATTCGAGGAGGTTTCAACTGGCCGTAGAGAAAAGTCTGGTAACAGCCTTTATCATCAATCATAAAAAAGGAGAAGCTGCTAATAATGCTTGCATCAGCCGCTGGAAAGTAACAACGGCTAAAAGTTATATACAAGATGGTTTACCCGGTGTAGGTAATCCGGTATGGGATGTACAACTCGAAAAAATACGGAATGGGAAAATAGGCAATTGGTTATTGCAATGGGATGGTGATACGATTAAAGAAGTAAAAACTAAAGAGGCAATTATTGCAAGTACGATGCTGAGGAAAAAGACGGGTTAGTTGATTTGATGATTTGGTGATTTGGTGATTTGGTGATTTGGTGATTTGGTGATTTGGTGATTTGAAAATGTATTTAGCCTCGGCGAATATTGATTTGTCTCAATGATTATCACTATTAAAATTTTTGAAAAGAACTTGAACACATATATACCCTTTTCGCTTTAGCTACCTGGGTTCCATTGTGGTGAACCTGTCGAACCGAATAATAGGTGAATTGAAATTGGAAAAGTGTTTCTTTCTTTTACCCGCCTTCGACAAGCTCAGGCTGACGATTAAGATAAGTTTGTGAGTAAGATTTCCAACGATGGAAATGTTTCTAATCATAACCTAGGGAAAGTTAAACTTCAAAATGTTTGGAAAGTTTAAGGACCCTACACTACGTTGTTCAAATTATAAAGTCTCGTCAGGGTGAGCCTGTCGTACCCGGATAGGTCGTAAAGTAGGTATGCTAATAGTTTGGTAAGACACAAACCTTAGCTAAAAAAAACAACTTGATAAAAAGAGAATGAAAAAACGTTTTGTATCTATATGGTTTCGATGGCTAAAAACAGATTGGCACACACGCAGGCAACCTATACTTGCGGGTAAGCCGCTTGTAGCGCATACAATGCAGCACGGACGAATGGTTATAACAGCTGTAAATAAATTCGCCGCTGCACAAGGATTGCATAAGGATATGGTGCTAGCAGATGCCAAGGCTTTAGCTCCTGATGTACATACAGTAGAAGACCAAGACAATTTTTATGAAAACTTACTTCAAAAATTTGCGGAGTGGTTTATCAGGTATAGCCCGATAGTAGCGGTACAAGTGCCTGATTGTATCATCATCAACGCCAGCGGCTGCGCCCATCTCTGGGGTGGAGAAGAAAAATACTTAGAACATATTGTAGAAAGAATGCAGGAAATGCAATACAGCGTACAAGTAGGTATGGCAGGAACAATAGGCGCAGCCTGGGCTATGAGCCATTATAGCAACGAAAAAATAATACAGAACGGTGGAGAAAAAAATGCTTTACTTTTCCTACCACCAGCTTCGCTTAGAATAGATGCAGATATCGTAGAGAAACTAAATAAGCTTGGACTAACCACCAATGAGTCTTTTCTGAATATGCCTACCGCAGTGTTACGAAGAAGATTTGGGAATGAATTTATCACTCGCATACAACAGGCTTTGGGTTATGTAGAAGAACATATTACTTCAGTTGTACTGCCGATTATTTATAACGAACGATTACAATGTGCTGAGCCCATCATCACAAGAGCAGGCATAGAAATTGCTTTACATAAGTTACTAGAGCCTCTATGCATTCATTTAAAAAGCGAACAAAAAGGATTGAGACAATGCATTTTTACCATTTACAAAACTGATGGAAAGCAGCAGCAGATAAGTATTGGCACCAATAGGCCAACAGCCCACGCCGATTATATTTTTCATCTACTCGAATTAAAAATAGAAACGCTCTGGCCTTCGCCGGGTATCGAACTATTTACCCTCGAAGCGCCTATTACAGAAGAGCATACTGCAGCGCAGGAAGAAATATGGGATAAAGATTCTTTAATTAGTAATGATAATTTGACCTCATTCATTGATAAAATAAGTAACAAAATAGGCGAACATAAAGTGAATAGATTTTTACCAGCAGAAAGTTACTGGCCAGAAAATTCTTTTACACGAACAAATAATATCACCGCTACAACAGCGATACAGTGGCCTGTTGGCAAGATACGTCCGCTAAGAATTTTGCTACATCCAGAAATGATAATGGTGACAGCACCGGTACCAGATTATCCGCCAATGCTGTTCCGACATAAAAACAAAATACATAAAATAGTAAAAGCCGATGGACCAGAAAGAATAGAACAAGAATGGTGGATACAAGAAGGATTACATAGAGATTATTATTATGTAGAAGATGAACAGGGCTGTAGGTACTGGCTTTTCCGATCGGGGCATTATGGGGAGGAAGCGGAAGTGAAGTGGTATTTGCATGGATACTGCGTTTGAGTTATTAGTGGTGAGTGATGAGTTATTAATTTTTTTAACTCAAATCATTATTCTGCTTTTCAGTTAGTATTTACTTCTTGAAGAAATCCCAATCATCTTAGTACTTCTTAAAGTCGCTGCACAAGAAAGCGTGATTAAAATTAGCAAACTCTCACCTTGTCTATTCGCAAAGGCGAACCTAATACTAACCATCAAAAATAAAATACTAGTCAGAATGAAATAAAAATCTATCATATACATCAAATTCTAAAAATATTTTACTGCCATAAATTACTAATACAAATTAAATTATAGGGAACTCATCACTAATAACTAATCACTCATCACTAACTACACCGAACTCCATATCACCTCCAACTTCAGTTTTCTCCAAGGCGCATCACACCCTGAGGAGCTAGTAGAGTATGCCGTAGAACTAGGTTATAGTGCCATAAGCATTGCAGATAAAAACACATTGGCTGGTATTGTGCGGGCACACGCCGCGGCAAAGAAAAAAAATATAAGATTAATTCCGGGCGTGCAGTTTTGCTTGCTCGATAGTTTTGATGTGATTGCTTATCCAAGGACTCTTGATGGTTATGCATCTATTTGCGAAGTACTCACGATTGGCAATAGGCGAACAGAAAAAGGTAGTTGTCATATTTACCAAAAAGATTTGTTAGAGAAACTGATGGATGTACAACTCATCATTGTGCCGCCGCAGGAATACAAAGCTTTGTTTCAATCAGAAGAAATATTTATAAGTGCAATAAAATCATACAAAGAAAAGTTTGACGGCTATTTATCTATAGCAGCACATAGAAAATATAATGGTGATGACCATAAAATGCTCTACCAGTTACAGCAGATAGCCGATGCGCTACAAACACCGATGGTTGCGACAAATAATATTTTCTATCATAATACAGAAAGAAGACAGCTGCAGGATTTGCTCACCTGCA